>NZ_JBPQTV010000040.1:0-29367 GCF_051386515.1 Streptomyces sp. URMC 123
CCGAAGGGTGCCGTGGAGGCCGCCGAGGTCGTGGAGCCGGCTGTGGCTGCCGCGCCGGTCGCCGAGGCCGCTGAGGCCGCCGAGGCCGCTGCGGAGTCCGCGCCGCGTTCCCGTCGCCGGGCCACGCGCAAGGCGACCGCTCCGGCGGGTACGCCGAAGGGTGCCGTGGAGGCCGCCGAGGTCGTGGAGCCGGCTGTGGCTGCCGCGCCGGTCGCCGAGGCCGCTGAGGCGCCCGAGGCCGCTGCGGAGTCCGCGCCGCGTTCCCGTCGCCGGGCCACGCGCAAGGCCACTGCCCCCGCGGGTGCGCCCAAGGGCGCCGAGGAGGCCGCCGCCACGGTGACCGCCGAGGCCCCGGCCGCCGCCGCCCCCGAGACCACCGAGGCCGCCCCGGAGCCCGCCGCTCCGGCGAAGCGCGCCCGCCGCACCCGTAAGCGCGCCGAGACCGCCGAGCTCGCGCCGGCCGCCGCGGCCCCCGAGGCCGCAGCCGCGCCCGCCGCCGAGGCCCCCGCGGCCCCCGAAACTCCCGTCGCGCCGGCCGCCGCCGAGGAGGCCGCGCCCGCGCCGCGTACCCGCCGCCGGGCCACCCGTAAGGCCGCCGCCGCGGAGGCCGAGCGCGAGCGGACCGTCGAGGCGGTCGCCGAGGTCGCGCCGTCGGCGGAGCCCGAGGTGGAGCGCGCGCCGGCCGTCGCCGCCGCCGAGACCCGCCCGGCCCGCGCCGCCCGCTCGGAGGAGCGCCCGTCGCGCCGCCGCGCCGTGCGCCCGCCGACCGCCGTCTTCCAGGCGCCGGTGTTCACCGAGCCGATGTTCCAGACCCCGGAGACGGCCGCCGCTGCGGCTGCCGCCGAGGCCGCCGCCGAGGCCGGGGTGGTCGAGGAGGAAGAGGTCGTACCGGAGCCGGCCCCCGTGAGCACCAGCGGTTCCCGCCGCCGGCGCCGCCGGGGCATGGCCGCCGAGGCCGAGCAGGCCGCCGGCGCCCGGGCCGCCGAGGAGGAGGCGGAGGAGACCGCCGCCGAGGCCGCCGAGCTCGACGAGGACGAGGCCGAGGACACCGACGAGCGCCCCTCGCGCCGCCGTCGCCGGGGCGGCCGTCGTCGCCGCCGGGGCGAGGCCGCGGACGCGGAGACCGCCGAGGAGGCGGAGGAGCGGGCCGCCGAGGAGCGCGCCGAGGAGCGGGAGCCCCGGGCCGGTGCCGAGGCCGCCGCGGAGGTTGAGGCCGAGGACGAGGAGTCGGAGGACGAGGGCTTCGGCGGTGACGCGGCCGGTGCCTCGTCGACCAGCAGCCGTCGCCGCCGCCGGCGCCGTCGGCGCAGCGGGGACGCGGGCGAGGGCGCGGCCGAGCCGGCCGGCGACGACCCGGAGCGCACGGTCGTCAAGATCCGTGAGCCGCGTCCGGCGCGCGAGAAGGCGGAGCCGTCCGACGAGGTGCAGTCCATCAAGGGCTCGACCCGTCTGGAGGCCAAGAAGCAGCGCCGCCGCGAGGGCCGTGAGCAGGGCCGCCGCCGGGTGCCGATCATCACCGAGGCGGAGTTCCTGGCGCGCCGCGAGGCCGTCGAGCGGGTCATGATCGTCCGCCAGAACGGCGACCGTACCCAGATCGGCGTGCTGGAGGACAACGTCCTCGTCGAGCACTTCGTGAACAAGGAGCAGGCCACCAGCTACGTCGGCAACGTCTACCTGGGCAAGGTCCAGAACGTGCTGCCGTCGATGGAGGCCGCCTTCGTCGACATCGGCAAGGGCCGCAACGCCGTGCTCTACGCCGGTGAGGTCAACTTCGAGGCGCTGGGCATGGCCAACGGCCCGCGCCGGATCGAGACCGCCCTGAAGTCCGGCCAGCCGGTCCTGGTGCAGGTCACCAAGGACCCGATCGGCCACAAGGGCGCCCGGCTGACCAGCCAGGTCTCCCTGCCCGGCCGCTACCTGGTCTATGTGCCCGAGGGCTCGATGACCGGCATCAGCCGGAAGCTGCCCGACACCGAGCGGTCGCGGCTGAAGCAGATCCTCAAGAAGATCGTCCCCGAGGACGCGGGCGTGATCGTCCGTACGGCCGCGGAGGGCGCGAGCGAGGACGAGCTGCGCCGCGACGTCGAGCGGCTCCAGGCGCAGTGGGAGGAGATCCAGAAGAAGGCGAAGAACGGCAACGCGCCGTCGCTGCTGTACGGCGAGCCGGACATGACCGTCCGGGTCGTGCGCGACATCTTCAACGAGGACTTCTCCAAGGTCATCATCAGCGGTGACGACGCCTGGGAGACGATCCACGGCTATGTCTCGCACGTGGCCCCGGACCTCGCCGAGCGGCTCCAGAAGTGGACCTCGGACGTCGACGTCTTCGCCACCTACCGGATCGACGAGCAGCTGATGAAGGCGCTGGACCGCAAGGTCTGGCTGCCGAGCGGCGGCTCGCTGGTGATCGACCGGACCGAGGCGATGGTCGTGGTCGACGTCAACACCGGCAAGTTCACCGGCCAGGGCGGCAACCTGGAGGAGACGGTCACCAGGAACAACCTGGAGGCGGCCGAGGAGATCGTGCGCCAGCTGCGGCTGCGCGACCTCGGCGGCATCATCGTGATCGACTTCATCGACATGGTGCTGGAGTCCAACCGGGACCTGGTGCTGCGCCGTCTGCTGGAGTGCCTGGGCCGCGACCGTACGAAGCACCAGGTGGCCGAGGTGACCTCGCTGGGCCTGGTGCAGATGACCCGCAAGCGGGTGGGTCAGGGTCTGCTGGAGTCGTTCTCCGAGAACTGCGTCCACTGCAACGGGCGCGGTGTCATCGTCCACATGGACCAGCCGACGACCGTCGGCGGCGGTGGTGGCGGCAGCGCCAAGCGCAAGCGCAAGGGCAAGGGTGCCGCGGCGGCCGTCGAGGCGGCCGAGACCCCGGAGGCCGTGGAGACCGCGGAGGCCGACGAGGCCCCCGAGGCCCTTGAGGCCGAGGCCGCCGCGGAGGTGGCCGCCGAGGTGGCCGAGCCGCAGGCGCTGCCGGAGCCGGCGTTCGCGCCGTACGAGGAGCTGTACAGCAGCCCGGCGGAGGCCGAGGCGGCGGCACGGCGCGGCCGTACGCGGCGCCGGGCCACGCGCAAGGCCACCGCTCCGGCGGGCCCGCCGGCGGCGGTCACCGTCGAGGCCGAGGTCGTCGTGCCGGTCGAGCGCAAGCCCGAGGCGGCCGAGGAGCCGGCGCGGGCGGCGGAGCCGGTCACGGCCGAGGCGCCCGGGAAGCCCGAGCGGGCCGAGAAGCCGGCGAAGGCCGAGAAGCCGGCGAAGGCCGAGAAGGCGGAGAAGGCCGAGAAGCCGCGGCGGACCCGCAAGGCCGCCAAGGCGAAGGCCGAGGCGCAGGCGGAGGCTCCGGTGGAGGCCGAGCCCGTGGTGGAGCCGGCCGCCGAGCCGGTGGCCGTCGCCGAGCCCGAGGTCGCCGCCGAGCCGGTCGTGGAGCCCGTGGCCGAGCCCGAGCCGCAGCCCGCGGCCGAGGTCGCGCCGGAGCCGCAGCCCGAGCCCGTACCGGCTCGTCCGCGGCGCCGGGTGGCGCGCCGGGCCACCGCGCCCGCCGGCTCGCCCGAGGCGGCGGAGGCGGCCGTGGTCGTCGTACCGGCGGCGGCTCCGGCCGAGCCGGCCGCGGCGGCCGAGGCCCCGGAGCCCGTCGGGGCCGAGGAGCCGGCCCGGCCCGAGGCGGCCGAGGCCACCGAGGCCGAGGCCGTGGAGCCGGAGGCGGCGCCCGCCGCGAAGAAGGCGGCGAAGACGGCCCGCAAGGCGCCGGCTAAGAAGGCGACGACGGCCAAGAAGGCGGCGGCGAAGAAGACCACCACCGCCAAGAAGACGGCCGCGAAGAAGACGACCGCCACCAAGAAGACCGCGGCGAAGAAGGCCCCGGCCAAGAAGGCGGCGGCCAAGAAGACGGCCGCGGCGGAGTAGTCACCGGTCCGAAGCGGTACGGGCACGGTCCACGCCACCCGGCGCGGACCGTGCCCGTACCGTCCGCTCTCACGGCGGCCCGCGGCCCCCGTCCCTCACGCGAGAGACGGGGAGCCGGGCACGGGGGGCGCTCCGGCGTCACCGGAGCGCCGCGATTTGACCCCCGACGCACCGCCCCCCTAGTCTTGACCTTCGGCGTTTGTTCGCCAAACCCCTGAGCACATCCCTCCCGGTTCCGCCAGGAGAGGCCGCTCGTCCTTCCGGATGATCACGGACGCTGGGACTTCAGGTCCCACCGGTGGCCGTGTGAGTGGCTGGCATCAGAGGTCCCGTTCACGAGCAGAGAGTGAGATCCGCGTGTACGCCATCGTGCGCAGCGGTGGTCGCCAGCACAAGGTTGCTGTCGGCGACATCGTTGAGGTTGACAAGATTTCCACCGCCAAGGTTGGCGACACGGTCGAGCTCTCGACCCTGCTCGTGGTCGACGGCGACTCCGTGACCAGCGACCCGTGGGTGCTGGCCGGTATCAAGGTCCAGGCCGAGGTCGTGGACCACCACAAGGGTGCCAAGATCGACATCCTGCGTTACAAGAACAAGACCGGTTACCGTCGTCGGCAGGGCCACCGCCAGCAGTACACGGCGCTCAAGGTCACCGGCATCCCCACGGCTGCGAAGTAAGGGACTGAGGAGAGATGGCACACAAGAAGGGCGCATCGTCCACTCGGAACGGTCGCGATTCCAATGCCCAGCGGCTCGGCGTGAAGCGTTTCGGCGGCCAGACCGTCAACGCGGGTGAGATCCTGGTTCGCCAGCGCGGCACCCACTTCCACCCGGGCACCGGCGTCGGCCGTGGCGGCGACGACACCCTGTTCGCCCTGGCCGCCGGTGCGGTGCAGTTCGGCACCCAGCGTGGCCGCAAGGTCGTCAACATCGTCCCGGTCGCTGAGTAATCAGCCCGGACGACACCGACACACCACCGAGGGCGGACCGCCCTTCCCTGTCCACCGAGACGGGGAAGCAGGTCCGCCCTCGGCGTGTTGTACGGGGTGGGTACGGGGCTCTTCCGGCACCGTGCGCACCCGGCAGCACGCACAGACACACCCCGTACGCACTCAGGAGGCCCCCGTATGACCACCTTCGTGGACCGCGTCGAGCTCCATGTCGCCGCGGGTAGCGGAGGCCACGGCTGCGCCTCCGTTCACCGTGAGAAGTTCAAGCCGCTCGGCGGCCCCGACGGCGGCAACGGCGGCCGTGGCGGCGATGTGATCCTGGTCGTCGACCAGTCGGTCACCACGCTCCTCGACTACCACCACTCGCCGCACCGCAAGGCCACCAACGGCAAGCCCGGTGAGGGCGGCAACCGCTCCGGCAAGGACGGCACGGACCTGTTCCTGCCCGTCCCGGACGGCACCGTCGTCCTCGACAGGCACGGCAACGTGCTCGCCGACCTCGTCGGCCACGGCACCAGCTTCGTGGCGGCCCAGGGCGGCCGCGGCGGCCTCGGCAACGCGGCGCTGGCCTCCGCGCGCCGCAAGGCCCCCGGCTTCGCGCTGCTCGGCGAGCCCGGCCACACCCAGGACATCGTCCTGGAGCTCAAGACCGTCGCCGACGTGGCGCTGGTCGGCTACCCCAGCGCGGGCAAGTCCTCGCTGATCTCGGTGCTCTCGGCCGCCAAGCCGAAGATCGCGGACTACCCCTTCACCACCCTGGTGCCGAACCTCGGCGTGGTCACCGCCGGCGCCACCGTCTACACCATCGCGGACGTGCCGGGCCTGATCCCCGGCGCCAGCCAGGGCAAGGGCCTGGGGCTGGAGTTCCTGCGCCATGTGGAGCGCTGCTCCGTGCTGGTGCACGTGCTGGACACGGCCACCCTGGAGTCCGAGCGCGACCCCGTCTCCGACCTCGACGTCATCGAGGAGGAGCTCAAGCAGTACGGCGGCCTCGACAAGCGGCCCCGGATCGTCGTCCTCAACAAGATCGACGTGCCCGACGGCAAGGACCTCGCCGAGATGGTCCGCCCGGACCTGGAGGCGCGCGGCTACCAGGTGTTCGAGGTGTCCGCGGTCGCCCACACCGGCCTGAAGGAGCTCTCCTTCGCGCTGGCGGACATCGTCGCGAAGGCGCGGGCCGCCAAGCCGAAGGAGGAGGCGACCCGCATCGTCATCCGGCCCAAGGCCGTCGACGACGCCGGGTTCACGGTCACCGCCGAGGGCGAGGGCTTCTTCCGCGTGCGCGGCGAGAAGCCGGAGCGCTGGGTCCGGCAGACCGACTTCAACAACGACGAGGCCGTCGGCTATCTCGCGGACCGGCTCAATCGGCTCGGCGTCGAGGACGAGCTCGTCAAGGCCGGCGCGCGGGCCGGCGACGGCGTGGCCATCGGCCCCGAGGACAACGCGGTCGTCTTCGACTGGGAGCCGACGATGGCCTCCGGCGCGGAGATGCTCGGCCGCCGGGGCGAGGACCACCGCTTCGACGCGCCCCGGCCGGCGGCGCAGCGGCGCCGGGACCGGGACGCGGAGCGGGACGACGTCCAGCGGGAGTTCGAGGGCTTCGACCCCTTCGCGTAAGCGCGGCGCGTGCGCGCGAGGTGCGCAAGCCGTGCGTCCGCGCGAGGCGCGCGTCGGCGTGAGTCGCGTTTCCGCGTGAGCGGCGCGTTCGCGCGAGGCGCGCGCCGGGCGGTGCTCCCGGCGCGCCTGCCGCAGGCCCTTCCACCGGCCCATCCGTGTTCGTCACGGGTGGGCCGGTGTGCTGTGTACGGCCGTGCGCCGGGGCGGTCTCCCGGCGGCCCCCGGCGCGGCCGCGTGACACAGCGTGACGAAACCCGCTCGCCCGCTGTGGCATGCGGGTGAACCGTGTGCGGCCCTCCGGGTGCTGTCTCGCGGGACGGCCCCGGTTGGCGTGTGATTTACCCGGACCGGGCGCGTGCCTCCGAAAAACGTGCCTCCGAGACATGGCGCGCGCACCAGAGAGGCGGGTTGTCCGTGCATGCCCCACCGCAGCGTCGCGCTTCGGCCTTGGACGAGGCACTCCTCCTGTGGGCCCGCGGTGCTCCTCGGGCCTGTCCGGGCGTGGGGGCGATGGGCCACCTGGACGGCGCGGCGCCCTCGATCGAGGACGTCAGAGCGCTGGTCCGCGCCGCGCTGCCCGCGCTTCCCGTGCTCACGCACGAACTGCGCCGGTCGGGGCGGTCCGTGCGGTGGGAGCCGATGGCCGACGTCGCCCTCGCCCGGCACGTACGGGAGACGGTCGTCGACACCGCGGGCCGCGCGAGCGTCCTGGAGGCGATGTACCGGTTGTGGGCCGAGCCCCTGTCCCCGGACCTCGGCTGGGAGTTGGGGATGGTGCGGCCGGCGGCGGGAGACGGCTACGGGCTCTTCTACCGGGTGCACCACGGCCGGCAGGACGGTGTGGCCATCGGACAGACGCTGCGGACGCTCTTCTCGCCCGCGGGGCCGGGCCGCGTCCCGCGGGCGACCGGCGCCCTGGGGGCCGGCTCCCGTCCGGCACGCGTGCTGCGGGCCCTCGGGACGGCGGCGGCGATGGGGATCGATTTCTGCGGCTTCCGGCCCACCGGAATGGCGGGCCCGTGGGACCTCTCGGGCCGTCGGCGGGTGTCCACCGCCGCCGTCGACCTGCCCCCCGTGCGGGCGGTCGCCCGCGCGGGCAGGGGCACCGTGCACGATGTGCACCTCGCCGCCCTCGCGGGGGCGGTGCGCACATGGCACCTGGAGGCCGGCCGGGACCCGCGGCCGCTGGCCGTCGGCGTCGCGCTCGACGTGCGGCGCCCCGACGAGCCCCGGACCTGGGGCAACCGGCTGCTCCTGCGGCGCGTGTGGCTGCCGTGCCAGGAGAGCGACCCCTGGCTGCGGCTGCTGGGAACGATCCGGGCGACCGAGGCGGTCAAGTCTGCGCGCACCCGGCAGACCGCGCAGGACCTGCTGGGCATCGCCCCGGCCCGGCTCGTACGCTTCACGCTCCGCCGCCTGCTCGATCCCCGCTACGCCCCGGTCATCGCCTCGTACATCCCGAGCGGGAGCGACGCGGGCGCGGTGCCACCGGAGCTGACCGACCTGCTGCCGATGACCCTGCTGCCGCCCGGGCACCCGTTCAATGTCGGGCTGACGACCTTCGGGGCGTCCGCCCAGGCCGCCGTGGTCAGCGACGCGGCCGTGCCCGGCGCCGACCGCATCCCGTCGCTGTGGCGGCAGGAGATCGCGCGACTGTGCCGGGCCGTGGCCCCGGCGCCCCTGCCGGCGCCCCCGGCCGGCCCGCGGGCCCTCCCGGAAGGACGGACGGGCGCATGCGCGTCGCCCTGACCGGGGCCACGGGTTTCCTCGGCTCGCACCTGCTGGCCCGGTTCCTCGCGCGAGGGGCCGAGGCCGTGGCGCTCGTCCGGGACGACGGGCCGGCCGGCCGGCGGCGCCTCCGGCGCGCCCTGGCGGCGACCGGCACCGCGCTGCCCGAGGACTGGGAGCGGCGCGTCCGACTGGTGCGGACGGACGTCACCCGGCCCGATCTGGGGCTGAGCGCCCCGGCGGGAGCGGAACTGGCCGCCGGTGTCGACGAGTGGTGGCACAGCGCCGGGCTGATCGACCTGACGGCGGACGACCGGAGGCTGGACCGGGTCAACGTCGGGGGCACCCGCCACCTCCTGGACTTCCTGCGGTCCCGCGGCGCCCGGGGGAGCGTGGTGCACATCAGCACGGCGTACGTCGCGGGCGGACGGCTCGACGGGCTCGTCCGGGAGACGGATCTCGACGGCCGGAACGGATTCCTCACGCCGTACGAACGGTCCAAGTACCGGGCCGAACGGCTCGTCCGCGCGTGGGCCCGCCGCCACGACCGGCCCGTCACCGTCTGGCGGCCCGCCGTCCTGGTCACCTCGCGGCTCCGCCCGCCGACGGCCCCCCGGCACCCGCTCGCGGACGCCGGGGCACGCCTGTCCCTGCTGACCCGCTACGGGACGGTCCGGTCGGCCCTCGCCACCGCGGCGGCGGGGCCGTTGCGCTTCCCGGGCCGGCCGGACGCCACGATGAACCTGCTCCCGGTCGAGTACGCGGCAGAGGTGATGGCCGGCACGCTCGGTCGCACCCCGCTCACCCCCACCGACACGCTCCATCTCACCCACCCGCGGGAGACCCCCGTACGGCGTGTCCTGGCCGCCGTCCGGCAGAACTGGCCCGGCATGCACGTCCTTCTGGACCCCGCGTGCACCCGCCTGGGCCCGGTCGAGCGGGTCGTGGCGGGCGTGATCGGAGGCATCACCGCCTACAGCACGGTCCGGCGCGCCTACGACCGCACGCTGCTGGAGACGATCCTGCCGCCGGCCCTGTCTCCCCCGCCCGAGACCGACATGACCTATCTGCGGCAGGCTCTGCGCCCGCCCGCCTCCTTCGAGCCGCCCCACGTTCCCCACCAGGAGATCTCATGGCCGACGACCTCACGCCTTACCGGATGATCACCGACGTGCTGTGCCGGACCTTCGCGCTGTCCGAGGAGGAACTGCGCCCCGACGCCTCCTTCGACGAACTCGGGCTGGACTCCCTGGCCCTCGCCGAACTCGCCGTCACCGTCGAGGACGAGACGGGCCATCGGCTCGACGGCATCACGGCCGGCCACACGCTCGCCCAGGCGGCCGAGACCGTGGCCGCCCGGCTCGCCACCGGCATGGCGGGCACCACCGCGAACACCGCATGACGCCCGACGACATCGTGGTCACCGGGCTGGGCCTGGTCACCCCGGCCGGCCTCGGCACGGACGCGACGTGGCGGGGGGTGCTGGCCGGCGTGTCCACCGCCGCCACCGACCCCCTGCTGGCCGGGCTGCCCGTCGACATCTCCTGCCGGGTGCCCGACTTCGACGCCGTCGCCCTGCTGGGCCGCCGCCTGGAGGTGCGGCTCGACCGGGTGTCGAAGCTGGCCCTGCTCGCCGCTCGGGAGGCCGTCGCCGACGCGGGGCTGGCGGACGGCTCCTGGGACGCCGAGCGGGTGGCGGTGGTCGTGGGCGTGGGCACCGCCAGCTTCGAGCGGTACGAGACCGAGTTCGCCCGGCTCGCCGCCGGCCGGCCGCACCTCATCTCGCCCCTGGCCATCGTCCGCAGCGTGCCCAGCATGGTCGCGGCGGAGATCTCGCTGGACCTGCGGGCGCGGGGCCCCAGCCTGGCCGTGTCCACGGCCTGCGCCTCGTCGACCACGGCCCTGGGCGTCGCCCGGGACCTGCTGCGCGGCGGGGCCTGCGACATCGCCGTGGCCGGGGGCGCGGAGGCCAACCGCACGCGGGTCCCCGCCGCGTGCTTCGCCCAGATGCGGGCGCTGTCCCGGCACTGCCACGACCCCGCCGCGGCCTCGCGGCCCTTCGACCGCGACCGGGACGGCTTCGTCCTCGGCGAGGGGGCCGGCCTGCTGGTGCTGGAGCGCGCGGCGGACGCCCGCGCCCGCCGCGCCCCCGTACGGGCCCGTCTCGCCGGGTACGGGGCGTCCTGCGACGCCCACCACGTCGCCGTCCCCGAACCCGAAGGCCACGGCGCCGCCGGCGCCCTGCGCACCGCCCTCCGCGACGCCGGGCTGTCCCCCCAGGACATCGACCACGTCAACGCCCATGGCACGGCCACCCGGGAGAACGACCCGGCCGAGGCGCGGGCGCTGCGCGCCGTCTTCCCGCGCGTGCCGCCCACCACGTCCCTCAAGGGCGTCCTCGGCCACGCGCTGGGGGCCGCCGGGGCGATCGAGGCCGCCTGCACCGTCCTCACGCTGCAGCACGGTCTCATCCCGCCCACGGCCAACCTCGACTGCCAGGACCCGGAGATCGACCTCGACGTCGTCCGCAAGGCCCCGCGGCGGGAGCCCGTCACGGCGGCGGTCAGCAACTCCTTCGGCTTCGGGGGCCAGAACGCGGTCGTCGTCCTGACCCGGCCCTGAGAGGCCGTCGGCGCGCGTTCGACGGCCCCTCAGTCGTCAGCCGCCAGCTGTCAGCTGTCAGCCCTCAGCCGTTCAGGCCGGGCGCCGCGCCCCCGACAGGGCCCGCCGGGCGTCCGCCTTGGCCCCCAGCCGGCGGACCGCCGCGTCGAACCGCTCCATCGCCGTCGGCTCGTCGGGCCCCAGCAGATGCTCCTTGAGGGCCACGCGCGCCCGCGCGAGCGTGTCGCGCGCCGGATCGCGTACCGCGTCGAGCGCCTCCCGCAGCCCCTCGCCCCGGGGCGTGAGGATCGTCGCGGCCCGCACGGTGACGTACGCCTCCCGGAAGTCCGCCTCCCGCATCCCGCTGGTGTTCACGACCGCGTACGGCTTGCCGCTGGCCACATAGTCGGACACCACGCTCGACACATCGCTGATCAGCAGGTCCGTCCGGGCGAAGCAGGAGTGCAGGCCGGGGCGCGGGCCGGTGACCACGCGGTGCTCGTCGGCCGGCCGCGACGCCCAGTACGCGGCCTCCCACGCGGCGACGGCCGCCGCCACCGCCTCGGCCCGGCCGCCGTCCGGAGCGCCCTGCACCAGCATCCGCTCGGCCTCGTCGGCGCTGGGGCGGAACGCCGTACGGGTGAGCTCGTCGATGCGCTCCGCGAGGCGCCGCAGCTCGGCGGAGCCCGCGGCGGCCGGGTCCGCGCGGTGGGCGCCGGGCCGTCCGCCCCGTCCGCCCCGCTCGCGCCGCTGTGCGGTGGCGCGGGCGTCGTCCGCCGCCCGCTCCCAGCGCCGGGGGCCGTTCGCGATGGCGATCATTTCCCGGATGCGGCGGTCGGCGAGCCCGGCCCGGGGGTCCACGGAGCCGGTCAGCGGGTGCGGCCGGTACAGCAGCCGCACCCCGGGCTCCGCGATCAGATCACGCACGATGCGCTCGCCGGCCATCATCACCGAGGTGTTGCCCGGGTCCTCGGTCCAGCCCTCCCAGGTGGGCGCGTACAGCACGGTGAGCGGCCGCCCGGGCCCGGGCGCCTCTTCGGGCGTGGCGCGCGCCGCCGCGCCCGGGGCGCACGCCTCGGCCGCGGGGCGCGCACGCGGCACCATCACGCCTCCCGGCCCCGGGTCCAGTTGCGGCCGGCCCACCTCGACCACGTCCCGGTCGTCCACGCCGATGTCCGCGAGCCGATAGCGCTCACGGGCCGCCGGCCCGGCCACCCACACCTCGTCGTACGCCTTGGCGTACGGATTGCAGCTGGAGAGCTTGTCGCTCTCGCCGTGGTTGATGAAGGCGTGTTTGATCGTGGGGATGCGCAGAACCTGGGAGGTCTTGCCGGAGTTGGCCGGGTGCAGCAGCACCTTGAGCGTGGAGCGCTCCAGCCGCAGCAGGTGGGCGACCTTGGGGATGCACACGATGGGCACGTCCGTGGCGTCGATCCGCTGCACCATGAACCGCTCGCGCAGCACGATCAGCGGCCGCCCCTCCAGCCGGGCGAGCGTGGTGAGCCACATGTTGGCCTGGTAGGCCGAGGACGTGCCGCCGGAGAAGTACAGGCCGACGGTGGGCCGGTACTCGGCGAGCCACGCGTCGAGCCACTCCAGCGCCCGCCGCTCGTCGGCGATCCGGCGGCCGGGCAGCAGCCAGCGGGCGAGGTGGAGGGTGCCGCCCACGGCCATCACCAGGGAGGCGCCCAGCCCGGCGCCGCCCCAGGCCGCGTCCGCCGTGGCCGCCGTGGCCATCAGCCCCAGCGTGCCGGGGACGGAGAAGGCCAGCAGCCGGTGGGCGGGGCGCCGGGCGAGCAGCCGGGGCGGGGCGGGGCTGAGCCGCAGCGCGGCGGAGGCGTCGATGTTGCGGGTGACGACGGGCAGCGTACGGGCGCGGCGCACCAGCATCGCCACCGCCTGGCAGACGAAGTGGGTGGCGTAGAGGGCGAGCAGTGCGAGGGCGAGCGGCGCCTGCTCGCGCAGGGGGCTGATGCCGTCGATGCGCAGCAGTCCCACCAGCACCAGTATGTCGCGCAGCAACTGGCGCACGACGACATCGCAGCGGACCTTGCTGAGCGCGGCGAGCAGTCCTGGGCACCGGAGCCGCGCGTACAGATCGAGGGCGAGGCCGCCGAGTGTGCCGGCGATCAGAACGGGTACGAGGGGCAGCAGCGCCCCGACGAGCTGTGCCGCGAAGGCGGCCGACATGGCGGACATCGCGAGCAGCGCGCGCAACGGCACGGCACGGCGTGGGGGAGGGCCGGCGGGTGGCACGAGGGCTCCTGGCGTGCGGAAGGTCGATCGGGGCCGGTCACGACCGCCCCTCGACCGTATGACCGGGCCCGTACGCCCGACAATCACCCGGGAGAGGCCCGTACCGCCGCCCGTGCTGAAATCTCGTCAACCCCGGGCCTCGCCCCGCGGCCGCCCGGCCCCCGCCCCGCCGTCGCCTGGACGGCCCCGGGCGCCGCCGGCCGCCGCCCGTCCACCGCTCGATATCGACCGGCGGGCCCCCGCGCCGGTGCCGTAGATTGCCAGCTTGAGCAGTCGTACACCGATCAAGTTTGAGCAAATGGGGACATACGTGTCAGGGGCAGTACGGGACGTACGGGACGACGTGGTCGAGGCCCGGAGGATCGTGGTCAAGATCGGCTCGTCCTCGCTGACCACCGCCGCCGGCGGGCTGGACGCCGACCGGGTGGACGCCCTCGTCGACGTCCTGGCCAAGGAGCGCGGCGGCAGCGGCAAGGAGATCGTGCTGGTCTCGTCGGGCGCCATCGCCGCCGGACTCGCCCCCCTGGGCCTGCCCCGCCGCCCCCGCGACCTGGCCCGGCAGCAGGCCGCCGCCAGCGTCGGCCAGGGCCTGCTGGTCGCCCGCTACACCGCCTCCTTCGCCCGCTACGGCATCCGCGTCGGCCAGGTGCTGCTCACCACCGACGACACCAGCCGCCGCGCCCACTACCGCAACGCCACCCGCACCCTCGACCAGCTGCTGGCCATGGGCGCCCTGCCGGTCGTCAACGAGAACGACACGGTCGCCACGGACGAGATCCGGTTCGGCGACAACGACCGCCTCGCCGCCCTCGTCGCCCACCTCGTGCGGGCCGATCTGCTCGTGCTGCTGTCGGACGTCGACGGCCTGTACGACGGTGACCCGCGCACCCCGGGCACCTCCCGGATCGCCGAGGTCACCGGCCCCAAAGACCTCGAAGGCGTCTCCATCGGCAGCGCGGGCAAGGCCGGCGTCGGCACCGGCGGCATGGTCACCAAGGTCGAGGCGGCCCGGATCGCCGCCGCGGCGGGCATCCCCGTGGTGCTCACCTCCGCCACGCACGCCGCGGACGCGCTCGCCGGCCGCCCCACCGGCACGTACTTCCACCGCACCGGGCGGCGCTCCGCCGACCGGCTGCTGTGGCTCGCCCACGCCTCCACCCCGCGCGGCGCGCTGGTCCTGGACGAGGGCGCGGTACGGGCCGTGGTGGAGCGCCGCACGTCCCTGCTGCCGGCCGGGATCGCCGGCGTCGAGGGAGAGTTCACGGCGGGCGACCCGGTCGAGCTCAGGGACGGCGCGGGGCGGCCGGTGGCCCGGGGCCTGGTCAACTTCGACGCCAAGGAGATCCCCCGGCTGCTCGGCCGGTCGACCCGCGAGCTGGCCCGGGAACTCGGCCCCGCGTACGAGCGCGAGGTCGTCCACCGCGACGATCTGGTCGTATTGCATCGCTGACGGGCGACAAACAGGAGCCAGAACAGCCGATAAGTCCATCCTTTCAACGGAGACCTTTGCGAAAACGGCCCCGCGGCCCCTCCCGGACTGGTCAACTTTGATTCACGGGAGGCGCCGGCGAAGCGTCGTACCGGGACGACCGCACCACACGGCTCCGCCCGCACGAGCGGAGCGCTAGGCATTACAGGAGGCCGCCGGTGAGACGAGGGCGCCCGGGGGCAGTGCCCCGAGGGACGGCGGAGCGGACACTCTCCAGCGTCGGCCCGGCCGGCGGCGCGGACCCCCGCGCCCAGGGCCGCGCGGAGGCCGCGGGCGGTGGCGGCCCCGATCGGGGGCACGGGGCCGGGCCGCGGGAGGGCGGGGCGGCGCACGGCCCCGCCGGCGACACCCCCAGGCTGTGGCACGTCACCCTCTGCGTCTCCGGCGCGGAGGCCCCGCTGGGGGAGGTGCGGCGCGCGCTGGAGCAGCTCGCGCACGACCACCCGTTCCTGCTGACCAGCCGCTACGCCAACGACCACGCGGAGATCCGCTACTGGGAGGAGGCGCGGGACCTGCACGACGCGGCGGCGGTCGCGCTCCGGCTGTGGGGCGAGCACCGCTCGACGGCGAAGCTGCCGCCGTGGGAGATCGTGGGCCTGGAAGTGATCGCGCGCGAGACCTATCACCAGCGCATCGCCGAGGGCTACGGTCCGCCGCCGGCGGTGCCCGTGGGGGTCCACCCGTACTGATCGAGCGCGCTCCCGTGCTGAGCGCGCCCCGTACTGATCGCAGGTGCCCCTGGGCGGCCGGCCGGAGTCACCGCGGGTCCCGGGGCGGGACCGGCCGGAGTCCGGCGGGCCCCGCCGGGCGGCGACTACGCTACGCGCATGAGCAGCGAATCCCGTACCTCCCCCGTTCTCGACACCGCCCGCCGCGCCCAGGACGCCGCCGCCGCGCTCGCCCCCCTCCCGCGCACCGCGCGCGACGGCGCGCTGCTCGCGATCGCCGACGCCCTCGTCGCCCGCACGGACGAGATCGTCGAGGCGAACGCCGAGGACGTGGCCAAGGCCCGGGCGGCCGGCACCGCCGAGTCGGTCGTGGACCGGCTCACCCTCACGCCCGAGCGCGTCGCGGCCATCGCCGAGGACGTGCGCGCCGTCGTGGCGCTCCCCGACCCGGTCGGCGAGGTGGTGCGCGGCTCGACGCTCCCCAACGGCCTGGAGCTGCGCCAGGTGCGCGTCCCGCTGGGCGTGGTCGGGATCATCTACGAGGCCCGCCCCAACGTCACCGTCGACGCCGCCGCGCTCTGCCTGAAGTCCGGCAACGCCGTCCTGCTGCGCGGCTCCTCCTCCGCGTACGTCTCGAACACCGCGCTGGTGCGCGTGCTGCGGGACGCCGTGGAGTCGGCGGGGCTGCCGGCGGACGCCGTCCAGCTGGTGCCGGGGGAGAGCCGCGACAGCGTCAAGGAGCTGATGCGCGCCCGCGGCCTGGTGGACGTGCTGATCCCTCGCGGTGGCGCGTCGCTGATCCGTACGGTCGTGGAGGAGTCGACCGTGCCGGTGATCGAGACCGGCGTGGGCAACTGCCACGTCTACGTCGACGAGCGGGCCGACCTCGACATGGCCCTGGACATCCTGGTCAACTCCAAGGCGCAGCGGCCCAGCGTCTGCAACGCGGCCGAGACGGTGCTGGTCCACGCGGGCATCGCGGACACCTTCCTGCCCCGGGCGCTGGCGGCGCTGAAGGAGGCGGGCGTGACCGTCCACGGCGACGCGGCCTGGCAGCGGGCGGGCGGCGCGGAGGTCGTGCCGGCGAACGAGGAGGACTGGGGCACGGAGTACCTCTCGTACGACATCGCGGCGGCCGTGGTGCCCGATCTGGACGCCGCCGTGGCGCACATCCGCCGCTGGTCCTCCGGCCACACGGAGGCCATCGTGACCGCCGACACGGCGGCCGCGCGGCGCTTCGTCTCGCTGGTGGACTCCACGGCCGTGATGGTCAACGCCTCGACCCGGTTCACGGACGGCAGCCAGTTCGGCTTCGGCGCGGAGATCGGCATCTCGACGCAGAAGCTGCACGCCCGCGGCCCCATGGGGCTGCCGGAGCTGACCTCGACGAAGTACGTGGTGACGGGCGACGGGCACGTGCGGGACGCGGCGCGCCGCACGGGCTGAGCGGGCTGAGAGGGCGGCCGGCCCGCCGGCCGGCCCCGGTGGCCTGCCGGTCTCTCGCGAGGGCCGGCGGGCCCGCCCCCGCCGGCCTGCCCGGGGGCCCCACGCAGGGCCCGCCCGGGGTCCGGCCGGGGGCTGCCCGAGGGGTCCGGCGCCGGGACCGCCCAAGGGGCGGAATTCCCGCTCTCTCTGCCCAAAACGACCGCTCCGGTCTACGCTGGACGGGTGCCGGACGACGTGGGGGGCAGGCCGTTCCCGGACGGCGACGAGCCCGACAGCCGTGACCACGGGGCAGCGGACGACGCCTTCGCCTCCGTGGTCTTCGACGAGGAGTTCGTACGGTCGGCCGCGATCCACGAGCCCACGGCGGTCGAGCGGATACTGGCCGCCGCCCAGGCCCGTGCGGAGGCCGAGACGAGCCGCTCCCGGGGCGGCGGCGGGCCGCCCGACGAGGACTTCTACGAGGACGCCTACGGCCCGGACGCCGGGCTCGGGCGCGACCGCCGGGAGGGCCGGGCGGAGCCGGAGCGGGGCGCGGACGACGCCCTCCACGGCCCGTACGGGCGCTACGGCGGCGCCCTCGGCCCGTACCGGCCGCACCGCCAGTGGCATCGGCCCGTCGCCTGGGTGCTGGCCGTACTGATGGGCGTCGGGATGGTGGCGCTGGCCTTCGCCGCCGTCTATCGCGGGTCCTCGGGCGGCCGCCAGAGCCCCGCGCCGCCGACCGCGAGCACGGGGGTGGACGCCCCCGGAGCGGAGTCGGCCCCGGGAGCGGGCCGAGCGGAGGGCCCGGACCAGGGGCGGGCGGGGGAGCAGGGGCCGCGGCACGGGCCCGAGAGGCCCGGGGAGCGGGCGCGCCGGCCCGCCGACGGCCCGGTCGGCCCCCTGGAGACCCTGCCGTCCGCCTCGCCCGACTTCTCGCCCCCCACCGCCTCGGCGGCGCCCCGCTCGCCCTGAGAGCCGGAGAGGCGGAGAGGCTGAGACCTGAGAACCGCTCCGCGAGAGTCTGAGACCTGAGAACCGCTCCGCGAGGGCCTGAGGGGCAGCGAGCCGAGAGCCTGGGAGCGGGCCCTGAACCCGGTGCGTGGCGGCGAGCGCCGGCGGGTGCGCGAGCGTGCGCCCCGGCGCCCGTGGGGAGCGCCCGGAGCGGGCCGCGAGCGAGCCGGAAGTTGTCCTTCACCACGGCGTTTACCTCGGCTGCTTCCTGCCTACTCTGTTGGTATGGCCGGGCCTGGAGACCCACCCGAGGGGACGCCCCAGGGAGTCCCGGGAGGTGGAGAGGACGAGTACCGATCCGTCGTCTTCGACGAGTCGTTCGTCCGGGCTGCCCGCCTCCAGGAGTTCTCCGCCCGGGAGCGGCTGAGCGATCACGCCCCCGCGGTGCGCAGCCGCCCCGCGTGGAGCCGCGCCAGCGGGTCGCGTCAGGCCCTGCTGCTGATACTGCTGATCGTCCTGGCCTTCGGCACGGCCGTGTACATGGGGGTGCGCCACCCCTATCAGCAGGTGGCGACCGGGCAGCCCGAGCCGCTGCGGATGTCGCTGATACCCCTGGCGCCGCGGGAGCCGGTGCCCGGCGCCGACCCGCAGCGGCTGTTCGAGAGCAGCCCGGCGGCGCAGTTCCGGGTCGGCGCGGAGGGGGTCACCCTGCCCGCGGCGCGCTCGACCTCGCACTTCTCCGACACCCAGGTGGTGGCCGCGCTGGCGTCAGCCAAGGACTACATCGTGCGCTCCTCCCTGGACCCGGCCGTGCTGACCGGGGGCGCGACCCGGCCGGTGCGGCTGTTGATCGACCCGGGGCAGTTCCCCCAGTTCGACCGGAGCATGGAGCGGCCCGCGGACGACGAGCGGCACGCGGCCACGGGCTGGCTGGTGCGTTTCGACGGCGCCCGGGTGGCGCTCGCCGAGTCCCAGGTGCGGGTGCGGGGCACGCTGGCGTTCACGGAGGTGGGCCCGGACCGGCTGGAGGTGGTCGGGGACCACACCTTCGTTTACGCGCTGCGGCCTACCGCCCAGGGGGCCGCCGGCGAAGGGGTGACGGGCCGTCAGGGGGCCCCGCTCGGTGGGGACTTCGCCGTCGGGCAGGGGGCTCCCGACGGCCAGGCGTCGTTGTTCACCGTGCGGCGCGAGATCCGCTTCCGCTTCGACCGCGAGGATCTGCGGGACCACCATCTCGAAGTGGTGCGGATCTATCAGCAGGCCGGGCCGATGAGCTGCGACAGCGACGCCGCCGGCCATCTGCGCCCGCTGCTGTCCGGCCAGAGCGCCACCGGGGGCGGCCCGGCCGAGACCGACCCGTACGGCCGGGGGCCCGTGGCGGCCGCGCAGTGCGGGGTGCTGGCGCCTAGCGCCCAGCCGCACCTTCCCCGCCCGTAGGCTCGCCGGGGCCGTCGTCGCGGGAGCCGGTGGGGCCCGTGGAGCCCGAGGGGCCCGCAGAGCCGCCCGCAGAGCCCGAGGAGCCGCCCGAGGGGCCCGCAGAGCCGCCGGAGCCCGCCGTACCCCCGCCGGGGCCGCCGGAACCCGCCGTACCCCCGCCGGTGAACCGCCCGCGCAGCTTGCTGCCCAGGTCGCCCGCGCCGCCCGCGATGTCGCGCACCAGGCCCATCAGCGGGTCCCGGCTGGCGCGCACCGACTCGGCGTAGTGGTTCGCCGACTCCCGGAAGGAGTCCGAGACGGAGGTCCCGCCGTCGTCCTCGCGCCGGGGGTAGTGCCCGTCCATGATCCGCTGGTGGTCGCGGGTGGCGGCCCACCGGTTGAGCTCGGCGGCGCGAACGGTGGCGAACGGATGGCTCCGGGGCAGCATGTTCATGATCTTCAGCACGGAGTCCCGCAGGTCACCACCCTTCTCGTACTCCTCGGCCTGCTCCAGGAAGGCGTCGACGTTCATCTCGTGCAGATGGTTGCCGCCGGCCGTCTTCATCAGCCCGCGCAGGGACGCCTGGAGGTCCTGGCCGACCAGCAGCCCCGCCCGGTCCGCGGAGAGCTCCGACTTGCGGAACCACTCGCGCAGCCCGGTCACGATCGCCATCACCGCGAGATTGCCCAGCGGAATCCAGGCGACCTTGACCGCCAGATTGGTCAGGAAGAGCAGTATCGTGCGGTACACCGCGTGCCCGGACAGGGCGTGCCCCACCTCGTGGCCGACGACCGCGCGCATCTCCTCCTCGTCGAGCAGCTCGACCAGGCCCGTGGTCACCACGATGATCGGTTCGTCGAGGCCGATGCACATGGCGTTCGGCTGGGGGTCCTGCGTGACGTACATCGGCGGGACCTTCTCCAGGTCCAGGATGTAGCAGGCGTCGCGCAGCATGGCGTGCAGATGGGGGAACTGGCGGTCGCTCACCCGCACGGAGTCCGAGAGGTAGAGCAGCCGCAGGGACCGCTCCGGCAGCAGGCCGCTGAGCGCCTTGAACACCGTGTCGAACCCGCTCAGTCTGCGCAGCGCCACCAGCGCCGAGCGGTCCGCCGGGTGCTCGTACGCCCGCGAGGAGATCCCCGGGAAGCGCCGGCGCTCCCGATTCGGCAGCTTGGCGTGGTCGTTCTCGGTCATGCTGGCCCCCTTTGTGGGCTCGTTCCGTGCCCGTCCCCCATGTCGCCCCCCAGACTAAGGGGCGCCGGTGACAGCGCTACCGTGGAGACATGCCCGACATAGCAGTCATGCCAGTCGCTCTCGCCGCCTCCGTGGAGTCCGCGGCCTCGCAGGGGGGACCCGGTGCCGTGCTGCGGACGGTCCTCGTGGTCTCCGTGGCGGGTGCGGTCCTGCTGGCGTGGTTCCTGCTGCGCGGCTACGGGAGCGGAAGCGCGAGCGGCGAGGACGGGGACGGCGGCGGCCGGAGCGGTGCGGACGGGGAGTGACCCCGGTCGCGGAGTCGGCGTGATCCCGGGCGCGCCCCTTGCTTACGATGTGAGCGCTACGTAAGCGTCCCTGCCCGACAACCTGGATAGGTCTGCCGACGATGACTCTCCCCAGCACTGCCACCGCCCTGATCACCCTGGCCTCCGAGGGCGGGAAGGGCGGCAACCACGACAGCCTCAACCCCTACCTCACCGGTGGCGGCGCGCTGTTCGTGCTGCTGCTCCTGCTGTGGATCACCACGCGCTTCAACCGGGACCGCTGAGGCCCGGAGCCGGACCGGGCGGACCGGGCAAGTAGGCTCTGCACGCATGGGAGAGCAGGATGGGCCCGTGGCGGGTCGGGAAACGCCCGTGACCGGTCAGGAAGTGCCTACAACCGGTCCGGCCAGGCGGCGGCTCGGCGTCATGGGCGGCACGTTCGATCCCATTCACCACGGCCACCTGGTGGCCGCGAGTGAGGTGGCGGCCCGTTTCCGCCTCGACGAGGTGGTCTTCGTGCCGACCGGGCAGCCGTGGCAGAAGAGCCATCGCGCGGTCAGCCCGGCCGAGGACCGCTATCTGATGACGGTCATCGCCACGGCCTCCAACCCCCAGTTCTCCGTCAGCCGCATCGACATCGACCGCGGCGGCGCCACCTACACCATCGACACCCTGCGGGATCTGTACGCCCTCAACAAGGACAGCGATCTCTTCTTCATCACCGGTGCCGATGCCCTCTCCCAGATCCTGGGCTGGCGGGACGCGGCAGAGCTGTTCTCCCTCGCACATTTCATCGGGGTGACCCGTCCGGGGCATGTGCTCTCCGACCCCGGGCTGCCGGACGGCGGTGTGTCGTTGGTCGAGGTGCCGGCGCTGGCCATCTCCTCCACCGACTGCCGCGCGAGAGTGGCGCAGGGCGACCCGGTCTGGTATCTGGTGCCGGACGGGGTGGTGCGCTACATCGACAAGCGCGGGCTGTACCGGACCGACGGTTAGCCCGGGTACGGAAGCCGGTCAGCCCGGCACTGGAAGGGGCCACTGGTGAACGACGCACACTCCGGGCGGCGGCATGCCGCGGGAGGGCCCGAGGACGGCCAGGACCCCTACACCCAGCCGCAGTCGGCGCCGTACTACGGCTCCGCTCAGCAGTACGGCGAGCAGTACGGGGAGCAGTACGCCGGATACGACGCGTACGAGGCGTACGGGCAGAGCCACGACCCGTACGGGCAGCCGGTGGGGCAGGCCGCCCAGCCGGCACCCGCCGCCCAGCAGTACTACGACCCCTATGGGCAGCAGGTCCAGGCGCCCCCCGCGCCCGCCCCCCAGCCCGGCGCGTACGACGGTCACGGCTACGACGGTCACGGCTACGGTGGTGACGACGGCCAGGGCGGCTACGACGGTTACGGCCGGCAGTGGATTCCGCAGCAGCAGACGGAGGAGCAGCGGCCGCCCGAGGAGCCCGCGCCCCCGCACCAGTCCTCGCGGCACCGGCGGTCCCCGCAGCACGAGCAGCCGCACCAGTCCTCGCAGTCGCAACCGCAGTCGCAACCGCAGCCGCCCCGGCAGCGGTCCCCGCGGGACGAGCCGCGGCGGGCCGCCTCGGACTACCGCACCGAGCAGTTCTCGTTCATCGAGGAGCCGGACGAGGACTCCGAGGACGTCATCGACTGGCTCAAGTTCGCCGAGACCCGTACGGAGCGCCGGGACGAGCGCAAGCGCAAGGGCCGCAACCGGGTGGTCGCCCTGGCCGCCGTCCTCACCCTGGCCGTGGCCGGGGGCGTCGGCTACCTCTGGTACGCCGGTGCCCTGCCCGGCATGTCCGACGGCAAGGGCGGAGCCGCGGCGGCGAACGGCCCCCAGCAGCGCGACGTGATCGTCGTCCATCTGCGCGATCTGAAGACCGGCGGCAGCTCCACGGCCCTGCTGGTGGACAACGCGACCACCGGGAAGGGCACCACGATCCTGGTGCCCAACACCCTCTCGGTGAACCTGGAGGGCGGCGGCGGCACCCCCCTGGCCAAGTCCGTCCAGAGCGAGGGCACGACCCCCACCCGCGACGCGCTCGGCACCCTGCTGGGCGCGGAGATCAAGGGCAGTTGGCGCCTGGACACCCCGTACCTGGAGAACCTCGTCGAGTCGGTGGGCGGCATCACCCTCGACACCGACGCCCCCGTGCCCGGCGCCAAGGCGGGGGACGCCCCCCTCGTCCCGCAGGGCCGGGGGAAGTTCCTCAACGGGCAGGCCGCCGTCGGCTACGCCACCCTGCTCGCCCCCGGGGAGCCGCAGACCAAGCAGCTCCAGCGGTTCGGGCAGGTCCTGCAGGCCGTGCTCAAGAAGCTCTCCGCCGATCCGGCCGCGGCCACCGCGACCGTGAAGTCGCTCCACCAGATCCCCGACCCCTCGCTCACCGAGGACCAGCTCGGCGCCACCCTGGCGCACCTGGCCCGGCAGGCGCAGAACGGCTCGTACGAGACCACCCTGCTGCCGGTGAGGCCCGACGGGACCCTCGGCCAGGAGGCCACCGACGGCGTCGTCAAGCCGGTGCTCGGCGGCACGGTCGGGAAGGCCGACCCCAGCGCCACCCCGAGGGTCGGGGTCCGCGACGCCACCGGCGACAAGCAGGCGGCGGCCCGGGCCCGGATCGTCCTCGTCAACGGCGGCTACACCGTCGTCGAGGGCGGCGCCGCCTCCGCGCCGCAGAACTCCTCGCAGGTCACCTACGGCGACCCCGCCCAGGCCGGGAAGGCCCGGGAGGTCGCCACGACGCTCGGCATCCCGGAGAGCGCCGTCAAGCAGGCCGAGGGCGGGTCCAACGCCGAGGTCACCGTCGTGCTGGGGCGGGACTACAAGCCCCGCTGAGCCCTCCTGAGCCCCGCTGAGCCCGGCGGCGGGCACCGCCCGGGCCGGGGCGCCCCCGGCCGCCGCCGGGGGCGCTGACGAGCGCCCGGCAGGTTGTCGGCGCGGCGTGAGACCCTGGACGGGTACCTGTCGCCGATTCGAAAGCTTGGCTAGTGACCGCCACGGACCGCTCCATCGAGCTGATCAACACCGCCGCTCAGGCGGCCGCCGACAAGCTCGCGCACGACATCATCGCGTACGACGTCAGCGATGTGCTGTCGATCACCGACGCATTTCTGCTCGCCTCCGCCCCCAGCGACCGCCAGGTCAAGTCGATCGTCGACGAGATCGAGGAGCGGCTGCTCAAGGAGCTCGGCGCCAAGCCGGTGCGCCGGGAGGGCGACCGCGACGCCCGCTGGGTGCTGCTCGACTACGTCGACATCGTGGTCCACGTTCAGCACAGCGAGGAGCGGGTCTTCTACGCCCTGGAGCGGCTCTGGAAGGACTGCCCCCAGCTGGAGCTGCCGGAGGACGCCAAAGCCACCCTCGGCAAGGCCGAGGAGCACGCCCGCGCGCGTGCCGCCGAGGACGCGGACGGTGATCTGATCTGAACGGCGCACACGGCGGCCGGGGCCGCCGCATCGTCCTCTGGCGGCACGGCCAGACCGCCTGGAACGTCGAGCGCCGCTTCCAGGGGACGACCGACATCGAGCTCACCGACACCGGCCGGGCGCAGGCGCGCCGGGCCGCCCGGCTGCTGGCCGCGCTGAAGCCCGACGCGATCGTCGCCTCGGACCTGCGCCGGGCGGCGGCCACGGCCGCCGAGCTGGCCGCGCTCACGGCCCTGGCGGTGACCCACGACGAGGGCCTGCGCGAGACCTACGCCGGCAGCTGGCAGGGGCTGACCCACGACGAGATCGTGGAGCGGCACGGCGAGCAGTACGCCGCGTGGAAGCGCGGCGAGCCCGTGCGGCGCGGCGGCGGCGAGCTGGAGACCGAGGTGGCCGAGCGGGCCGCGCCCGTCGTCGAGCGCGCCCTGGAGAAGCTGCCGGACGGCGGCACGCTCGTGGTCGTCAGCCACGGCGGCACCATCCGCACGACCATCGGCCGGCTGCTGGGGCTCGAGCCCCGGCACTGGGAGGCGCTCGGCGGCCTGTCCAACTGCTGCTGGTCGATCCTGGGCGAGGGCGCGCGGGGCTGGCGGCTGCTGGAGCACAACGCCGGCACCCTGCCGGAGCCGGTGCTCGGCGACGACGACTGAGGGCGATCGAGGCGGGTGACCGGCCGGATTTCGCATTCGGCCAGGTCACCGGTTAAGCTTCTTCTCGTTCGAAGCGCTCCGGCGCACAGAACAGCGGGGCTATAGCTCAGTTGGTAGAGCGCTTGCATGGCATGCAAGAGGTCAGGAGTTCAATTCTCCTTAGCTCCACAGATGATCGATCCCGTCCCTTCCTCGGAAGGGGCGGGATCGTTTCGTTCCACGCGGATGTCCCCGGCCCGGGCCGGCGGTCTCCCGGCGCTCGGGCCCGTACGCCCCGGTCCAACCGCCGCGCACCGCTGACCCGGCTGCCCACGCGTGGCAGAATCGGCGACGGCCGGAACGGAGGGAGAGCGTGATGCCGACGAGCATCCCCGAGGAGGTCGGCCTCCTCGACATCGCCGAGACCCGCTGTCACGCCGTTCTGAACTGCCCGGCCTGTCGTTCGGACAAGGTCGCCCAAGTGCTCGGCGACAATGGCGGGATCTCCTATGTGTGCACGGCCTGCGGCCATAGCTGGAGCTGACTGATGGGGGCACACAGCCGGAAGTGCGACTGGTGCGGCAGCGGTACGCCGATCGTTCGCGACATGGAACCGATCAACTCCGACTATCAGTACTGGTGCGAGGAGTGCGCGCGGGCGCTGATCATAAAAGGCGATCCCATCGAGACCTACCGCGAGCTCGACGGTGAGCCGATCTACGGCCGTCTGCTCGACGAGCACTGCACGCTGAAGCGTTTCTACTCCTTCGCCACTGCCTGACGCTCCGTCATCACCCTTGCGTGTGCCCCGTCCTGTCGCATTCGGGCGACAGTGGGCGAGTGCGGGCTTCTGCGGGCGAGTTCGGTCGAGTGGCAACCTGTCCGGCGAATCGGGCGTCCTATCCACCGGAGCTGTCGTCGGAGACGCCGGCGACACGGGGGAAGCGACACGGGGGGCCGTATGGCCGAGACAGCGATCCCATCCACCACGACCGAGGCCGGGACGGCGGCCGCCGGAGCCGCGGCGCCCGGCCCGCAGGACGCGCCGGCACCCGTAGCACCGCAGGCCGCGCCGGCGCCCGTACTGCCGCGTGGCACCGTGGCACCCGCGGCGCGGGACGCCGCGCCACCGCTCACGCCCTATCTCGACGCCCTGCCCGTACCGCCGACCCTGCGGCCCTGCCCGCAGGAGGCCGAGAAGGGCATCACCGTCGATCTGCGGGCCGTATGGACGCGGCTGCACTCCGAACTGCCGCCGACCCGGGTATGGGCCTACCAGGGCTGTTCTCCGGGCCCCACGATCGAGGTCAGGCGGCGCCAGCGGCTGCGCGTCGCCTGGACCAACCGCCTCACCGGCCCCTACCCGATCACCGCGGTCGAGGTGGAGCGGGGCGACCCCACCACGCCCTCACCGCTCACGGTGCCCGGCCGGGGCGACGGCGTGCCCCTCCCCGAGGTGGCCGCGCTGCCGGCATGGACGGTGACGCACCTGCACGGCGCCACCACCGGCGGCGGCAACGACGGCTGGGCCGAGAACGCCGTCTCGCCGGGGGACAGCCAGCTCGCGGAGTACCCCAACGACCATCGCGCGGTGGCCTGGTGGTACCACGACCACGCCATGGACATCACCCGCTGGAACGTCCTCACCGGGCTGGCCGGGATGTATCTGGTGCGCGACGACGAGGAGGACGCGCTCGGGCTGCCGTGCGGCGAGCACGAGATCCCGCTGATCGTCCAGGACCGCAATGTCGACACCGACGCCGAGGGGCGGCTGACCGGCAGGCTGCTCCACAAGACGGCCATCCTCGGCCGGGACGCGGCGGGCAAGCCCGTCACCTCGCCTTTCAGCGGGCCGTTCACCCTGGTCAACGGCGCGATCTGGCCGCATCTGGAGGTGGCGGCCCGCTGGTACCGGTTCCGGCTGCTCAACGCCGCCAACGCCCGGACCTTCCGGTTCCAGCTGATCGACGAGACGGGCGCGCCCGTGACGGGCGCCTGCTGGCAGATCGGCTCGGACGGCGGGCTGCTGCCGCGCCCCGTGGCGCTCGACGGCCCCTTCCAGATGGTGCCCGCCGAGCGCTTCGACCTCCTGATCGATTTCGGCCGGCTCAGGGGCCGCACGATCCGGCTGGTCAACACCTCCCCGGACGTGCCGCCGGGGCAGCCGGACATCCAGCGGGGCATCCCGTACCCCCAGGTCATGGAGTTCCGGGTGGGGCAGGAGCAGTGCGCGGACCCGTTCGCCCTGCCCGCGGTGCTCGCGCCGTCCTTTGTACGGATCACGCGCGAGACCGCTCCGGCGCACCGCACCCGGATGGTCGTGCTCACCCCGCCGGGCACCCTGGGGCGGGGCCACGCGGAGATCTGGGAGATGCACGAGTTCACCCCGCACCACCCGCCGCCCCCGGAGGAGGGCGTGATCCAGATCAAGGGGGCCGACGGGGTCGCCCGCAGCTATCGGCGCGGCGGCGTGATGTTCGACGACACCCTGGGTTTCACCGTGGAGCTGGGCGCCTGGGAGCGGTGGAGCTTCCTCAACCTCGGCCCCGGGCTGCACCCGATGCACATCCATCTGATCGACTTCCAGGTGCTCGGCCGGGACCTGTACGGCATCACGCCCACCAGCCCGTTCGACCCGGTGCTGGGCGGCACCCGCGGCCCGGTGGAATTTCGGGGGCGGGCGCCCCTGCCCGAGAACGAGCAGGGCTGGAAGGACACGATCCAGGTGCCGCCGGGTCAGATGGTCGACGTCATCGGCCATTTCACGGGCGGCACCGGCCGCTTCATGTACCACTGCCACCTGCTGGAGCACGAGGACATGGGGATGATGCGGCCGTTCGTGGTCATGCCCGCCGAGGTGCTGAAGTTCCACCATCACAGCGGGGGCCACCATCACGGCGGGGGTCCCCATCATGGCGGGGGCCACGACCGCGGTCCGGGCGGCGGTCCGGGACACGGCGGGGGCCCGGGCGCAGCGCCCGGGTGACCGTCGCGCCGGCCAGGGCCAGGAACGCGACCCCGGCGAGCGGATAGACGGCCGAGAGCAGCATCTGGCCGCCGTTCTGGTGGAGTTCCAGCCGTTCTCCGAACGGGTGCGGGACCCACCACAGCGCGAAGGAACAGAACAGCAGCCCAGCCCCGGCCGTGGCGGCCCACCAGGACCGGCGCGAGCGTCGTACGGCCTCGCCGCCCAGGAGCAGCAGCAGCGGCACGCACCACACCCAGTGGTGCGACCAGGAGATCGGGCTGACCAGGAGGGCGGTGACCGCACAGGTCACCGCCGACCAGGCCGGGGCGCCCGGCAGCCGGCCGGGGCCGGCCAGCGCGGCCGCGGGGGCGATGGCCAGGCCCAGCGCCGCCACGGTCACGGCCAGGGCGGTGACGGCCCAGGGGGCCGGGTCGCCGGTGTGCAGCAGTCGGGCGAGGACCCCGCGCAGGGACTGGTTCGCGGTCTGCTCCGCGAGGCCGACGCGCTCCGTCGCGAAGATCACCTCGATCCAGAAGCGGTGCGAGTCGCGCGGCAGGGCGGCCCACGCCACCAGTACGGTGCCGAGGAAGGCCGCCGTGGCCACCGCTGCCGTCCGCAGTGCCGACGGCGCCCGGGCGGGGCCCCCGGAGCGGCCCGTACGGTCGTCGGCGGGCGTCTCGGGCTCCGTACGGTCGTCGGCGGGTGTGCCGGGCTCCGTACGGGTGTCGGCGGGCGTGCCGGGACCCGTACGGGCGTCGGCGCCGGTGCGGCCCGCCCGGAGGCGTCGGAGCGTCTCCAGGGCGCCGGTCAGCGCCAGCAGGACGGCGAACAGCGCCGGGGTGAGCTTGATCCCGGCCGCCAACCCGATGCCCAGCCCGGCCCAGCGGTGGCCGGACCGCCGGGACAGGTCCCAGCACACCAGTACGGCGATCAGCAGGTTCACCTGTCCGTAGCGCAGCGTCGTCCACACCGGCTCGCACCAGACGACGAGCGCCGACAGGGCGAGCACGGCCGCCGGCCGGGGCACCCGGCGGGGCAGGCCGATCAGCCGCAGGGAGAGGTGGACCAGGGCGACCAGCAGCAGGAGGTTGCCCAGGGTCGCGAGCGTGCGCAGCGTGCCCACGCCGGGCAGCGTGAGCGGCACGAAGAGCAGGGACGCGAAGGGCGGATAGGTGTTGGGCAGCCGGGCGGAGGTCGCCCGCATCTCGTACAGCTCGCGGCCGGCGACCACCGTCTCGCCCTCGGCCCGGTAGACCATCAGGTCGAGCATGGTCACGTGGGCCGCCCGCTGGGCGATCCAGAACGCGGTGAAGGACACCAGGCAGCCGAGGGCGGCGGCCAGCGTGGGGTGGCGCAGTACTGCCGCCAGCGCGCGGGGGGCGCGGCGGCGTGGTTCTGTGCGGGGGCGGGTCGGCTGTGTGGCGGTCACGGACGGGCTCCCAGGGGCGGCACGGTGCGCGGCGGGGGCGACAGTACTCGCGGGCGGCGCCCGGCGCGGGCGGAGCGGGGCCCGGCGGGAACCGATTTGGTCAAAGCCCGGGGGGTCCGTGTAATGTAGGCGATGCCGCCGGGGAAACCGGGCGGGACACAGCAAGGGGCTATAGCTCAGTTGGTAGAGCGCTTGCATGGCATGCAAGAGGTCAGGAGTTCAATTCTCCTTAGCTCCACAGCAAGAGGAAGCGGGCCGTCCGAACAGGGCGGCCCGCTTCCTTGTGTTGCGCCGCCCGCGCGCTTCGTGTCGCCCGCGCTCTTCCTGTCGGGCCGGGCCGCTCCCTGGGGTGCCCCGGTGCCGCCGCGCGCCGTCCGGACGGGCGCGGGGGGGGGGGGGGGGG
>NZ_JBPQTV010000041.1:0-29282 GCF_051386515.1 Streptomyces sp. URMC 123
GGGGAGCGGGGGTGGGCTTATCCGAGCTGGCTGATCCATACGGCGACGCTGCTGATCGCGCCGCTGATGGCGGGGGCGATGCCGGTGGAGGCGAGGGTGAAGCCGAACAGCACGGCGGCGAGCGCGGGCCAGATCCGCAGGTAGCCGGTGCGGAGCAGGATCAGCACGGCGATTCCGGCGAGGACGACCAAGGAGACGGTCAGGGCCACGGTGGGAAGACTCCCTTTGAGGGATCGCAGGTAGCGGCCCCGGACGCTTGGGTCCGGGGCCGGTGCTCATTGGGGGAGGCTGATCAGGCCGGATGCGTCCTTGGGGGCGAGCTGCCCCTCACGGCGCAGGTTGCTGATCGTGGTGCGGATGGACCCGGGCTTGACGTCCCTGCCGCCGTCGTTGTCGAGCGCGTCGAGCAGGTCGGCCTCGGACAGGGGGCCGTCTTCGAGGGCCGCGAGGATGCGCTGGGCGTTGGTCTTCGGCATCGCCGGCATCGCCTCCAGCTCGGGCTCGTCACCCTCGGCGTACTCCAGGCCCGCCCCGTCCGGATCGGCGCCGCCCGAGCCTGCCTTGCCCTCCTTCGGCGGCGGGAAGATCAGGCGCAGCGGCTCGCCCGGCGGGGGCGCGCTGCCGTACAGGGCGCGGATCGCGGGGTCGTGCCCCTTGTAGGGCTTGAGCGAGCCGACCAGGAAGAAGCGCGCCATGGAGGACGACCGGTGGGAGGTCAGGTGGTAGCACATGCCCTGGCTGTTGACCTTGGTGCCGCCGGCGTCCTTGCGGCCGTCCCAGCGCCGGATGCGCCGGACGCGGCCGATCTCCTTGAGGATCGGCTGGAGGTTCTCGCCGGAGGGCAGCAGGCCGTCGGAGACCAGGGCCTGCATCATCTGCGACGACCAGCGAAGCAGGATCACTTCGCCTTCCTTGAGCATGGCCCTCAACGTGTCGCTGCCGCCGAGCTCGTCGAGGTGTCCGGCCTGGGCGGCCAGGACGATGCCGATGCCGACGCTGCGCCCGGTCCGACCGATCTCCTTGATGAGCTTGGCGGCCTCGGCTCGGAACGGGCTGCCCTTCTCCAGCAGGCGGTTCGCCTCGTCGATGACGACGTACTCAAGCGGGTCGGGGTCGTTGATGATGAACCCGGACCGGCCCAGCTTGGCGTACTTCTTGAACCGCGCTTCGGCCTTGGCAACGGCGGCCCGCAGCAGGCCCATCGCTTCCTTCAGGTCCGTCACGTGGGTTGCGACGTTGCCCTGGGCCTCGGGGACGGACTGGCCGCCCTTGAGGTCGGCGAGGTGCACGACGATGCCGGCCCGCTTGCAAGCGATCAGGAACGCCTGAAGGGCGCGGGACTTCCCGGCGCCGGTCGTGCCGAAGATGATGACGCGCTGGGCGTTGCCGGTCTCAGGGTCGTGCACCCGCATCCGCAGCGGCTCGCCGTCGTAGTACGAGCCGACCCGGATGCAGCCGTTCTCGTCCATCGTCAGGTCTTCCAGCGTGATCGCCCGCATGGTGGCGAGCGGGTTCACGGGGAAGACCCGGACGACGGCCTCGCGGCCGCGGCCCTGCTCGAAGATGACGCGGCTGGGGTCGTCGACCTCCAGCAGGTCGCACAGCGCGTCGTGGTCGACACCCTTCACCCCGCCGGGGCGGGTACGCAGGATGTACTCGCGCATCACCTTCTTCTCTTCGACGTGTTCCTTCGCGAGAGTTGCCGGCGACGTCACGGGTTCAGCTCCTTCGACAGGTCGTACTCGTTGACCTCCACCAGCTGCACGCCGGGCAGCGCGGTGCGGCTGATCTCGGCCCACACGTCTTCGTCGGCGATGGACGCCTCGGGCTTCGGCCCGATCAGCAGCATCGCGACGCCCGCGCCGTAGCCGGGGATGTCCTGAACCTCCAGCAGGGAGACCGGCAGGTTCATCAGCGCGGACAGGCGGCGCAACTTGATCTCCGGCACGGGCTCGCCGGGCGTCTTCGAGCCGAGCGCCACGGCGACGCGACGGCCGTCCTCGATCCGCTCGATGCCGATGATCGTCGTGTCGGGGGCGACGCCGCCGTCCTTCGCCGCGTGGATCGCCCACCACCGGGCGGCGGGGTCGTCGGGCAGGTCCTCGGCGACGGCGACCACGCTCGAGGTCTCCTCGCCGCCGTCGGTCTCCTCCTCAACGACCTCGGGCTCGGGGTCGATGTTCCACTTCGCGACGCGCTTGCCGAGGGCCGCCGGGCGCAGCCACCAGACGCCGGCCGTCCACAGCAGCACGGCGCCGCCCTCGATCAGCCTCGCCTGGGTGCTCGTCGCGGCGAGTTCGGCGATCAGGATCGAGGACAGGAGCCCGTGCGGCGTGAGGTACAGGAACGTCGCGATCGGCCGCTTCTGCGGGCGCGAGGTGACCAGGCGCGGGGACAGGAACGCTCCTCCGACGCCGAGGGCGACCGTCGTGATGAGCGCCGGAACGGTCGGCTGGTCGGTGAACAGTCCGGCGCCGGCCGCGCCCGCGCCCGCGATGGTGGCGAACCGGCCGACGCCCAGGGCGAGGGCGGAGCCCGCGCGCTGGGCGGTGTCGATGGCGGATTCGAAGTACGCGCCCAGCATCGGCGGCGCTCCTTTCCAGAGGATGGTGAAGGCGCCGACCCTGGGGGTGGGTCGGCGCCTTCGGCTGGGGGTGGGTTGGGTCAGCGGTTGCTGTACCACTCGCGTTCAGCGACGTCGTACGGGCCGGACTGCATCGCCTCGTTGACGGTGCCGTAGTCGGCTTCGTGGTCGCGGGCCGCGTTGTCGAACTCGGTCGACATCTCGGCCGCCTCGGCGGACAGCGCGTCGGCCAGGGCCAGGGACTCCCGCATGACGCCCGCGGCGTCGTGGTGCGAGGAGGTGACCGTGTCGTCGACGGCGAGGCTCGCGGCGACGTCGGCCAGGTGGTCGACCTGCTTCGCGCAGCCTTCGACGTACGAGTAGGCGCCCTTCACGGCCTGCGACAGCATCCGCATCGCGACCGCGGCGACCGCCAGGCGCGCGATGACGAGCGTGAACGTCATCGCGTCGGCGATGACGTCGACGATCCGCCCGCTGCTGACCGGGGCGAGCTCGCCGCCGTCGGCCGGCGCGTCGTTGTGCTCGCCCGCCGGGGCCGGAAGGTCCGGGCCGCCGGACGCCGCGGCGACCTCGGCGCCCGTCTGCACGCTGGTGGGCTCGATGGCTTCCGATTCGCTCATGGTCACACCCCGCTTCGGTCGTGATACTCGCGCTCGGCCGGTGCGACGTGGCCCGCGTCCTTCACCGCGTCTGCGCGGTGCTTGTCGGCCTCGATCGCGGTGTCCCGGGCGGTGAGGATCGCCTCGGACGCGCGCGGCAGGGACTTGGCGAGCGCTTCGGCCTTGTCCTGCACGCTCCCGGCGCGTTCCATCAAGCGGATGCACCGCTTGACCAGGACGCCGGGGACCTTCTTGTCCACGCACGTGGCGTAGAGGTTCTCCAGGCCGTTCTTCAGCCCGTCGCACTTGGAGGCGACGAGCCGCATATGGTCGACCCCGCCGAGGATCTGCTCGCTCATCTCCTCGTCGGAGTCGATCAGGTCGTACACGGTCAGGTCGGCGTCGACGAACTGGGTGTCGCCGATCTCACCGACCGCTGCTGCGGTTCCCATCACGATGGGGCTCTCTTTCGGTTCGGTGCGCGTCGGCGTGACGACCTCACCCTTGCCAGCGGGCAGGCCCTTCTGACCGGTCCCGATCTCTGCCGGGCGCCGGACGGAGGGCCTGCTGCGCACCGGCTCGCGCTCGAGCGTCACGGAGTAGGAGACGTCCCAGCCGGGCGGGGGCTTGAGCCACTCGCCGTCGCCGCCGGGCATGCTCCCGACGCCCTCAGACGAGCCGCTGCGGCCCGTACGACCGGTGCGACGCCGCTTCCCCCCAGGAGCACCGTCTCCGGGCTTCCTGCGGGCGCTGCGGCGCTTCCACGGGGGCTTCTTCCGGCGCGCCTTCCGTGTCTTCGCCGTACCGCCCTTGGGCGTCTTCGGCGTCGTCGACGTGCCGTCGCCGTCGCCCTTGTCGCCGGGCTTTGGCTTCTTCTTGAGGTCGACCTTCTCGGTGTCGTCCTTGCCCGCCGCCTTGTCGTCCTTCTTGGAGCCCTTGCCCGAGGTGTCGGCCTTCGCCCGTTCGAGTTTCGCCTTCCGCCTCTCGGCCTTGCGCTGGCGGCGGGCGTCGGCGTCCTTCTCGGCCTGCTTGCGTGCCGCGGCCCGGTCGGCGAGATCGGCCTTGCGCTCATCGGCCGCCGCCTGCCGCTGGGCCTTCGCCTCATCGGCCTTGCGCTTCTGGCGGTTCAGCGCCATCTGCCCGAGCGTGCCCGGCTTCTTCGACGAGCTGCCGCCCGATCCCCGGGACCCGGACCTGTCGGACGACCCGGCCGATCCCTTCGAACCCTTGCTGCCAGCGCCCGTGGAACCCGAGCTGGACGAGCCCGGGTTGCTGGACCCGCGCCGGCCGCCGCCGCCCGAGCCGTTGGCGGAACCCGAACCCTTCGAGTCCTTCGCTCCCGTGCCGCGCCCGCCGGCCCCGGTCGAGGCGTTGCCGGTCGAGCCCTTGGCGGCGCCCTTCTGCCCGAAGGTCCCGCGGCCGCCGCCGCCCGAGCCCGACCCGGACCCGCCGCCGGCACCTCGGCCGCCGCCCTTCGCCGCACCGCGCCCGAACTCCGGACCCGGCTGCACGCGGTTCTTCGCGCCCTTCTCCGCGTTGGCGACCTTCTGCTTGTCGGCCGCCTCGCGCGCCTTGTCGGCGACGGCGTCGTGGTGCTCACGGCGCGCCTTGAGGTAGGCCGCCATGGACCACGTGCCGCGTATCGCCGCGACGGCGATCGCCGCCATCGTGACCATCGCCATCGAGGCCGTCGCACGGGCCGGTGTGCCGGTTCCGCTTACGGCGTTGGCGACCATCTCCCCGGCGACGTTGTCGGGGTCGTGGTCGCTGCCGTCCTCCTCGCTGTCGGGCACGTGGAAGGGCAGCGAGAAGTCGGGCGGCGGAGCCGTGCTCGGCGGCTCCGGCAGGCCGGGGACATCGTCGTCGTCCGGAGTCGATCCGGGCGGCGACAGGTTGAATGTCGGAAGCGTCAGGACGTCCGCGCCCCGGTCGTCGTCGGCCATCGGCCTATCTCCTGTTGACTACTTGACGTAACCAGATTCCCTCGCGTACGCGCGCGCGTGACGCGCGCGTGTGGCGACAGCCGGTCCGCCGGATTCTCTGGATTCGGCGTTGATTGTTGAACGCGTAGAGTCACCGCTCCTCGAGGGCCTTCTCGAGGTACTGGCCGAGCTGCTTGGCCAGCGGTTCCCACATCGGGTCGTCCTCGGAAAGCCGGGCGCGCGCCATGTCGATCAGGACGATGACGCGCGCCCGGTGCCCCTCGGCAGCGTTGATCCGAGGGGCCCACAGCTCCGCCTGGAGCCGCTTCGAGCGAGCGGGGTCCTTCCCCGGCATCAGCCCGTCTTCTTCAGGTGCGAGAAGAACGGCGACGGGTCGACGGCGGATTCCGCTTCCCGGGCCGGCGGGGCCTCGATCTGCGGCTGCGCCTTGCCCGCCTTCAGCTCCGCGACCCGCTCCTTGTGCGCCTTCTTCTCGGCCCTCGCCTCCGGCAGTTCCTCGTAGTTGGCCTTGTACCGGGCGGCGTACTGGGTCAGGTGCCCGATGAAGCTCTCCAGGTCGGCGACGGCCTCGGTGAAGGGCTTCATCGTCTTGCGCGCCCGCAGGTAGCGGGACCACGGCAGGTCGCCGTACAGGGCCGGCCGCTCGGCGATGTCGGCGTCCAGCTCGCCCGCCAGGGCCTTCATCTCGGCGAGCAGCGGGGCGAGGTACTGCCTGCGCTGCTCGATGAACACCCTGCGCTTCTCGGGGCCCTGGGCGAGCAGGTCGGGCGTCCAGACGCCCTTGCGCGACGGCTTGTCGTCGGTCGTCATCAGCGTTTTCTCCTCGGTGCGATCCGCTGGTGCGCGGGCTGGGGGTGGGTGGGTGCGGGCCTGGGCCGCCGCATCCGTGCTCGGGGCGCGGGTGCGGGTGAAGTGGCCTGCCGGCCGTGGCCGTCACCGGCCCCGCGCTCACGCTCGGGAGCGTGGACGCGCGGAGCCGGGGGCGACCATGAGCGGCAGGTACTTGCCGAGGCGGTGGCGCTCAGGCGTTCGCCGGAGCGCTCGCCTTGGCGCTCACGAGAGCGTCCTGGGCGCTCTCCTCGACCTGCTCGCGCAGGCGCTGAGCGGTCGGGCGGGAGACAGGCTCGTCGGACAGGCCCGCCTCGGTGAGCGCGTCACGGATCTCCGTCCACTGCGGGCGGCGCCCGAGCTCGGTGTAGAGGAGACGGATGCGGTCGTGACGGCGCTCGGTGAGCGCGTCACGCTCGCTGCGCGTACGGGGGCCGTCCGCTCGGTGAGCGTCGTCGTCCTCAGTGGTGCGCTCACCGGTGCGAGCGCCGGAGGTGAGCGCCGGAGGTGAGCGCCGGACGCTCACGCTCACCCTCGGCGTCACCAGAGGTGAGCGCGCTCATCTCCGGGTGAGCGTCGCCTCGCGTCGCCTCGCCTCGCCTCGCCTCGCCTCGCCTCGCCTCGCCGCTACTTTCCGTAAACGGCGGGGCCGGGGTGCAATAGGCGCTTTCCGGGCTGCTGGTCGGCGCGGACCATGCGGGTGGAGCGGGTGGAGCGGTCGGCCTGGCGGCCGCGGCCGGCCCCCGCCACCGCCCCGGCCCGGCGGCGGGCTGAAGGGGTGGTGCGGGGGGCGACCGTGGCCGCCAGGAGGACCCTCAGATCAGGTGCCGTTTTCAGGCTGCGGCCTGATCGGGAGCCTGGTTTCCGCCGCGCTTGAGGAGTTCGACGGCGCGGGTCTTGCGGTCCTGCGCGGAGCCGGTGGAGATGCCCAGTTCGTCGGCGATGACGCGGACGGTGACCGCGCTCTCGCCCCGGGCCTGGATCATCGCGACGACCCGGTGCACGTCCCATTCGACCTGGGACATGCGGGCCAGAGCGGCGGCTTCGACCGCACGGGCCTCGTGTTCAGCCGCCCGTGCCCGGCGTTCCGCGGCCTCCTCGATCGCGGCCTCCTCCCGGGCCTTCGAAGCGGCGATTTCCTCCTTCTCCAGTTGCTCCTGCTTGGCCGCGTTCAGCGTCGCGGCGCGGTGTTCAGCCTCCTTCCGCTGGTGTTCAGCGGCCTCTTCGAGAGCCTTCTTGGCCGCGGCTTCGGCCTCCGCCCGGCGCTGCTCCTGCTCTGCGATGCCGGCCTTACGGGCGGCCTCCTCCCGCTGGGCGCGGGCGGCGGCATCCGCCTGGATGCGGCGCTCGGCCTCGGTGGCCTGCGTGACCATCTGCTGCTTCTCCAGACCCCAGCTGGCCTGCGCCTTCTCCCGCTCGATCTGGGCGAGGGTGCGGCGCTTCTCGGTCTCGTCGGCGAGCTGCTGCGCTTCGGCGGCGGCCTGGTCCTCGGCGAGCTTGAGCGCGTGCTGACGCTTGGCTTCGCGGAGTTGAGCATCGGCCTCGGCGCGCTGAATCTCCGCCTGAGCCTCGCGTTCCGCTTCGGCTCGGGCGATCTTCAACCGGCCCTCGGCGCGGATCTTGTCGACCTCCGCCTGAATGCGAGCGGCCCCGAGTTGAACATCGGTTTTCACCCGTTGAATTTCGGCCTCGGCACGCTGAACGGCGGCCTGTGCCTCCCTCTCGATCCGCTTACTCTCCTCCACCAGCGGCACCGCGAGGGCCCGCTCCACGCTGAACCCGAAGGGCGCCAGCTTGAACGGCAGCAGTTCGTTCGCCGTCGCCACCCTCCGCCAGCCCCGCGGGTCGCCGGCGTACTTCTGCCGCAGGCCCTCGCGGTAGATCTGCAGCTGCTGGTGCTGAGCGGCGACCTCCCCGTACGGGAGGTTGTAGAGCCGCATCCGGCGGGCCAGACGGGGCGTGGTCAGCGGGGAGAGGAGCCACCGGGTCAGCGGGACCGACCCGAGCGGGGTGGCGCCGGCCAGCAGGTCGGCCATCCGGCCGATGTAGTGGCGGGCGGCCTCCACCGCGATGATGAACAGCACGGGGATGACACCGTGCATGGACGCCGCCAGCGGGTCGGCCGTCCACGGCCCCGTCGGGGCGGCGGCGTTGAACGTCACCGTGGCGGCGGTCAGCCCGTGGGCGGCCCAGCGCAGGATCGGCATCGGCATCCGCTTGCGGATCATGTAGAGGTCGAGCGCCAGGAGCACGAGGATGCCGGCGTCGATGCCGATGGGGAACGCGTAGGAGAAGAGGCCGAAGCCCTTGCTCGCCGCGAGGTTCTTGAGCGTGGTGTAGGAGCCGGTGAAGCCGATCGCGGCGAGGAGGAGGCCGCCGACTCCAGCGAAGACGGCGATCAGCCGCATGGCGCGCGGGTCGTCGTCGTCCGGCTCAGTGCCGGCCCCCGGGGCGTCGTGCTGCTCCTGGACGTCGTCGTGGTGGTCAAGGTCGTGGTGGCCGGCCGGGCCGGGGCCGTCCCAGGAGCGCGGATCGTCGTCGCCGTCCGGGCGGATCACGTCGGGCTTGCGGAAGTCGACGGCGGTCATGTGCTGCGCTCCGGGTCGTCGGTCGGGATGAACGGGGCGAGGGCCAGGCCCACGCACAGCCGGACCGCGCCGAACACGGCGAGGCCGACGGCCAGGTGCAGGCAGGTGGGCCACAGGCCGTTCACGAACAGGTCGAACAGCGCGAGGACGGTGGCGGCCAGCGCGGTGAGCGTGGCCAGCAGCGCCGCGAGCGGGCTGTGCGCCACGCACGTGTCGTCCGTCGCTTTGTCGGCGGCCGGGGCCGTGGTTGTACTCACCGGGCACCCCCGCTGGTAGCGTTGACCATGCGAATCGCTCCCTTATCAGCGGATCGCGAGAACAAAGGAGAGGCCCCCTGGACCGGGGCCTCTTCCCTTTGCCGAGCCATCTCCGGCTCTCCGGACCCGCCACGGCCTGGCGGTCGTGGCGAAGCGGGACAACCGCCGGCCCCGAGCGCGGAGGTCGTCACCGGCCGGGGCCGCGGCGGTCAGGTTCAGCACCGCCTCTCAGCCGCGGTGCTCCTTGAGGTACTGGGCAAGCTGGATCTTCACGCTCGCCATGCCGGTGTAGGCGTCCATCACCGCCCAGGCACCGTGGTTCTTCTCCGCCTCCTGGAGCAGCCGGTACGCCTCGCCGACCAGCTGGTCCGGGTCGGCGTCGATGTGGCGCAGTGGGCTGGTCAGGCGGGCGAGTCTCCCGGCCATCGCATCTCCTTCGTGTTCTGGCTCCTGGACTGTCACCAGGAGCAGCGGGCGGATCAACGGGGCCGCCCGGGGTGCGGGCGGCCGGCGTGCGGTGGTGGCGCGGAGCGGGCGGCGAGTTGCCCCGCGCTCCCGCCGGACGGGAGCAAAACTCAGGCCGACGCGCGGTCCGCCGGGTCGCCGGCAAGGCGGGCTACCTCACGCAGCCGCTCACGCTGCGCCTCGATCAGCTGTGCGGCCCTAGCGGCGAGCGGGGTGGCGCGGTCCCAGTGGTCGACGCCGTCTCGCACGATGCGGTACTGCGGGAGCGGGGAGGTGTAGTCGTCGACGTGGCAGATCTCCCAGTCCGACGCGTCGTACCCGATCTCCTTGGCGACCACGGTCAGCGCGAGTTCCTCCTCCCAGCCGGCGACGCCGATCTGGTCGGCGGCAACCTGCGCGAGCTGTGCGGCGACCGCGTCCCACTCGTGGGCTGCCTGGGCGGCGGCTCGTTCGGCATCGGTGAGGCGGAGCAGCTGCGCGCGCCACTGCCCGTCGCCGGTGTCCCAGAACTGCTCGAACGTCGCGATCAGCCGGTCTCGCGCCGTCGTCCAGGCATGCCACAGCGGGGCGGCCCTGTGCAGGAGGGGCTTGGCCTGTCGGCGGAGTCGGGCGTGCGACCACACGATCTCCGCCACCTCGTACTGGCGGGACAGGGAGCACCAGTCCTGCCAGCCCAACGGGAGCTCGCGGCATGCGGCCTCGGGCAGGCGGGGCCTGTCCTCCAGGCCGGTGAAGGGCGCGAAGGAGTAGACGACCCAGCCGTCGCGCTTGCCGGGCGAGGTGCCCAGGAAGTGCGGGTGGTTGAAGCGAGAGGTGTCGATCGGGGAAGTCGCCGGGGCCGACGGGGCCGCGTCCTGCCGGCGAGGCAGGCCGGTGTCGTCCAGCGGTGTCTTGAGCGGGATGGTGTGGGCCATCGGTCCTCCATCGAAGAGCAGCGAGCCCGGGTCCTTCCCGGGCGGGGCCGGGCAAAAGGGCCGGCGGCCCGGGGCGCGGGCGACCGGCCTGGAGACGTGCGGTGAGGCGGGCGGGGACTTGCCCGCGGCTCCCGCGTGGCGGGAGCAGGTCAGCTCTCGGGGAACGGCGCGCCGTGCCGCCGGAGGCGGGCGCCAGCAGGCTCGGTGGTCGGCGCGGGCGGATCAGGCAGCCGTCAGGCCGCGACCGCGAGCGGCCGGTGCGGGGCGATGACCTGGCCGTCGGGGAGCAGCTCGCCGGTGTCCTCGAAGACCAGGACTGCGTTGCACAGCAGGCTCCAACCCTGCTCCGGGTGGCTGGCCACGACGTGCGCGGCTTCCCGGTCAGAGCTGTCGGCGGCCGGACACTTCGGGGTGTGCGGACACAGCGCGTCCGGTAGCCGACGGGCCGTACGGCTGTCGCCGATCGCAGTGTTGAGGTGGGTGCTGGAGTCCATGGACTCTCTCCTGCAAGGGGGCGAAGCCCGGGGCCTTCCCGGGCTGGAGACGTACGGAAAACCGGCCGTCCGCTGCACGGGCGGCCGGCTGGCAGTGGCCCGGTGGGCAGACCGAGGGAACTCCCGCCGGGCGGGGGCCAGGTCAGCGGCCGGTGTACGGCAGAGCGCGGCAGGTCTCGGCGTGCTTCTGGGCCCAGGCCCGAGCCGCGGTGACCAGCGGCAGCGCGTGGGGGGCTGTCTCGTCGGCATCGGCGTACAGCAGGAACACGTCTGTGGCCGGCACCTCGTGCTTCGAGTCGATGCAGCCGTGACCGGTGCACTGGGCGAGCGCGGCGAACTGGACCGTGTACTCCTCGGCGTCCCACCTCTCGCCCCGGCCGAAGCGCTTGCCGAAGCGGATGTGCAGCTCGGCTTCGACGACCGCTCCGGCGACGGCGCTGAACCGGCCCACCGTCTCCTTCTCAGTGAGGCAGGCGAGGATGCACCGGCTGTCGCTGGCGAGGTACTTGCGGTGCTCGCGGATGTGTTCGGTGACCGTCTCGGTGACGTCGGGCGCGGTGGCGGGATGCAGCATGGCGTTCTCCTATGCGTAGAGGGCGGGGACGGCTGTCCGGCGCTCCCTGCCCCCGCCCGCGCCGGGCGAGACGGGACGGGGGCAGGCAGCCGCTAGAGTGATCAGGAGGCGTTGTGGGCAGGGTCGCGGGCTGCGCAGCGCGTCATCCGGCGACGCTCCTCCGCGTCGGTGCCGCCCCACACGCCGAAGCGCTCGCCGCGGGCCAGCGCCTCCCGGAGGCAGCTCTCCTCCAGCGGGCAGCGGCGGCAGATGGCCTTCGCCTCCTCGGTCTGCAACAGCGCCGACGCACTCTCGCCGACCGGGAAGAACAGCTCAGGGTCCTCATCGGCACATGCCGCGCGGGGCGGGTGCGGCGCTGCGGTGGCGACGGGCGCGCAGGTGTGAGTGCGGGCGACGGACGAGCAGTTCATCAGGGCCTCCCAGAAGATCAAGGGCAGAAGAACGGCCTCCCCGCGCCCCTCCGGCCGCGGACGCCGGACGGTGACGGCAGATGAGGGAGGAAGGAGCAGGCCACGCCGGGGCGCGGGCGTGCGGTGGTCCCGGCCCTGCGCGCGAGCGACGTACGCCTCGCGCCTCCCAGGGCTGACCTTCCGCACCCCGGCCCCCGCGGCGGAACGGACTTCTACGAGCAGGGGACGAGGCAGCAGATCTTCTTGCCGACCGGCGAGCAGGCGACCTTCCAGCCCGGGGCCAGTACATCCAGCAGCGCCAGGCCCCGGCCGGAGACAGCCTGATCACTGTCCATCGGCCTCCGGCTGCGGCGCGGCAGCATCTCCGGTTCGGGATCGTGCACCCTCACCGCGACGCCGCCCCCGGTGAGGTACACCTCGACCACCACCGGCACCGACGGGCCGCAGACCCGCACCGCATTGCCGACCAGCTCCGAGACCACCAACTCGACGGTGTCGGCCACCTCCCGGTCGACCCCGTAGGAGATCAGCACCCACCCGGCCAGGCGCCGCACCGCAGGGAAGGTGGTCTCCGACGCGGTGACGTGCGCCGTGAACCCGCGCTCCTCCCGGTGCCGCACATACAACCCAGGCCGAGGGGCCGGCAGCTGCGGCCGCTCCATCACCATCTCGGCACCCACAGCCATCGCGGCGCTCACCGCGGCCTACTACCCGTCACGCGCCCATCGGGCACCAGGTGATCGGACGTCGTCCAGGCCGACCCGATCGCGAAGGACTCGGCACCGGGCCGCAGCACGTCCTTCACGATCAGCGCCCACTGCGCGCTGCGGCGCCCCAGCAGCGCGCGGGCCCGCTCCGGGTCCCGGACAAGCTCCAGGACCTCGAACGCTCCGTCGACGTTCCGGTAGATGGCGCCCGGCTGCCGCGGGCCGATCTGCTCGTCCACGACCCGGCGCAGCCCCTCCAGGGCCACCGGGTCCGGCTCCGCCGCCGCTGCGGCCGGCTGCTGTGCGATGCTGACGTTCATCAGGGCCTCCCATTCAGGTCCTGGACAACCCTCGGGGGGCTCATCCCTGAGGGTTGTCGCGTTGAGAGAGGCTCGGGCAGGGGCTGCCCGGCTCCCCGTCACCGCCCGTTCCGGCCGGGGCCGGGGCGAGCGGATCAGGCAGCCGTCAGACCTGCTCGAACGCGAGCACGCTCTTGACCTCCGTGCCCTGGAGGGCCACGACGGTGAGCACGTTGCCGTCGCGGGTCCGTAGCCGCTCGCCTTGGGCGGTCTGGGTATGCACGACCGGATCGAGGCCGTGCACCGTGTTGACGCCGATCAAGTGGTACGCCTCCTCCGAGGTCAGCCGGTCAACCTCGCCGGCCGGGACGATGTACTGGTGGTTGATCAGCAAATTCATGAGCTCTCCTGCCGGGGTCGGGTGGGTGGTGGAGCGTGAAGTCCTCCGCGCTCTCCACCGCTCACCGGACCGCCCGGAGGCGGGTCGGTGAACGACTGGGCAGCGCGGGGCTGCGATCGTGGTTGCGCGGCGCCCCGGTGTGCGGGGCGCCGGATCTCATCGAGACGCGGACCGCGAGCCGTCCGGGAGATCCGTCCGGAGGGGCCAGTGCGGTTCAGGTGTGCCGCGTCGTTCTTTAACGTCGCGAGGGTGTCGACCCTCCGTGCTCTCCCGCAGCGATGAGCCCTGCGGTGTCGTCGCACGCGTCGGCTGCCACCACCAGCGGTAATGGCGCCTCGCGACGGGTTTCCACTCACCCCCCGGCCGGTGCCGTCACGGCCGGTACTGCGGTGGTGGATCACGCTGTGGAGTTCTCAAACAGCGGCCGCTGCCTTCCCCCTCGCGCTGTCGCGGTCGTCGGGGTCCGGGCGGTACCAGGAGGGCCGAGGGTCCGGCTCCCTCATCCGGCGCCGCCCACGGGGCGGGGCGGTTCCGGGTGGGAGAGCCGGGTCCGTGAGGACCCGGCAGGGTCAGGCAGCGCGCGGCAGCGGCTCGGCGGCCGGCACGGAGCCGGTGGGGGAGGGGCGAAGCATCTGCGCGCCGACCGCGAGGGCCGCAGCCATCAACTCCTCGCGAATCCACTCGGCGACCGAGGGCTCCAGGGCCTCGAGCAGCCGCTCGCGGACTCGCTCGGTGACCGACGGGTCGGCCGCGACGATGTCCCGGGCCGCGTCCCTGCGCGCCGCGAGATCGGCGGCGACCTCGTCCTGCGCCATCGTGTGGCCGCCCCTCGGGCCGGCCGCGGCGTCGAAGCGGACCACCTCGTCCGGAGTCACGAGCTCGTGCATCTCCAGCGGCGTACCGAACACGACGTCCAGGTCGATGCCGGCGAAGTCAGGGAGCGGCACCTCGACCGTCTCCAGGAGCGCGAGCGTCTCAGCATCGAAACCGACCTCAGTGACGAGGCTGGCGGCGGGGCGGCGGACGACGTTCATGAGGGTGGTGCTCCTCTCGGTGGCGCGGTGGCCTTAGGCCTGCGCTAGGCGGGCACGGAGGGCTTTGCCGACCAGAACACCTCGTCGGCATAGCTAACTTAGCTGATACAGTTCGGAGCGTGTCAAGCGGTTCGTTGAGGAAGATGTGGAAGATAGCTAAGGCGAGGGGGCGCCCCTACGATGTCGCTCATGAGCAACGAGGCCGTGCAGCCATACCAACGGATCGTCCAGGACTACAGAGAGAAGATCCTCCTGGGGCGACTGGCAGCCGGCGCCAAGCTGCCGAGCACCCGAGAGCTCTCGGAGGAGTACAGGGTGGCACCGGGTACGGTCCAGCGAGCTCTGTCTGAACTGCGCGCCGCCGGATTGATCTATTCCCACCAAGGTCGCGGTTCCTTCGTACGCGACACCAAAAGCGACACTGACGCAGATCCAACTACCCGGGCCATCAAGGCTCTCGAGTCCCAAGTCGCGGAGCTGTCCGCACGCCTGGACAAGATCGAGAAGGGGCGTGATGGCTGACACCGTGCCCTCACCGAGCCCGCCGACCGGCCAACACGGAAAGCCCTGCGAGGAACAAGCCGGACGGAATGCTGCTGACGACCGCGACCAGGATGTCCCGCACCACCAGGAGCAGAACCAAGACGATCAGGAAAGCGCTCAGAATCGCTGCGGCGGGGATGGCGGCTTCCCTCCAGCCTCGCGGCATCAGTGGGGCTGCGGACTTGCTGCACCCGCAACCACAGGAGTGAGCGACGGGGGCATTGGAGGCGAGATCGGTGGGCCGACCGTGCGCGTCGGTCACCACATGCCGTTCGTGGGGCATGGCGTCCTCCTCAACTTTCCGCGGTCCGTGCGAACTCGTCGAACGCAACTCTCTGACGGGGGAGCATGACCAAACGAGGTCCGACATCGGCCCCGTACCGGACCACTCCGGGACATGAAGCGGACCGCTAGCGGACCAAGGCCCTCGCTCTGCTGACTAGCCGCCATCGCAGCACGACACTGGCGCTGCAGAGCACGTATTCGTGACTCGGGAGGACTGGTGGCCGGCAACGCACGCAAAGGAGACCCACGCACGAAGCTGGAGTTCCTGCTACGCCAGCAGCCGCGCACTTACGAGGAGATCGTCGACGACTTCAAACGTCTGGCCGAACAGCTAGGCGAAGACGTCACCCTCAGCACACGGCATCTCCGGCGGCTGGCCCGCGGGGAGCGGGCCAGCACCACCCCAGTCATGCGACGCGTTCTGCAACAGATGTTCGGGAAACCGCTCGATGAGCTTCTCGCCCCCTGGAGCGGCGAGGTCTTAGCGGCGGTAGACGCATCCACAGGGCTGGTCCTGGCTACAGGGCAGCCGGCTGCGGACCGGGAGTTGATTGAAATGGCAGCACGACGCGCTAAGAGCTTCGCCCTCGCGGCAGGTCAGACTGAACTGACATCCGACGTCATGGAACAGGTACACGCGGACGTCCAACGCATAGCAACGGATTACCCGCAGCTGCCGCTATCGGAACTGCTGCAAGATCTGGTCACGACGCAGGACACAATCTTCACGTTGTTGGAGCAGCAACGCCGTCCCGCTCAGGCGCGCCAGCTGTACTTCCTCGCGGGTGTCACGGGCGGGCTGCTCGCAAAGGCCTCGCATGACCTCGCTGACCCGCACGCGGCACTGACGCAGGCGCGGACGGCTTTCGTCTGCGCAGACAACGCCGACCACAACGGGCTGCGTGCGTGGATCAGAGGCATTCAGTCTCTGGTCTCGTACTGGGCCGGCCGAACACGCGAGTCCGTACGCTACGCGCAGTCTGGCGCCGAATTCGCGACGTGTAACACCTCCAGCGTGTGGTTGCCAATGAACGAGGCCCGCGCCTGGGCAGCACTGGGCAACGCGAACGCGGCACGAGCCGCCATCGAACGCGCCGAGAACGCCTGGGGCAGCGTTCAGAGAGACGAGGTAGACGAGCTGGGCGGCCTGTGCAACTTCGGCCGGGCCCGACAGATCTACTATGCGGCCGAGGCCCTGTCGTGGCTGCCGTCGCAAGCCACAGTCGCGGGTGACTATGCAGCGCGCGCCGTGGTTGCCTATGAGGACAGCTCATCTGCCGAGTGGGCGTTTGGGGATCAGGCGGGCTCGCATAGCGCCTTGGCTATCGCTCGCATCCAGCTTGGTGAGCTGGAAGGCGCTGAAGAGGCCGTCACGCCGGTTCTCGAGCTCGCACCCGAGCAACGCATCAATGGCATCATTCACTGTGCGCAACGGGTGCACCGCGCCCTGCGGGACTCGCCATTCGCCGATGCTGGCGCCGATCTCCAGGAAAAAATCGAGCTCTTCACCCGCACACCGCTCAAGTCCCTCCCGCGCTAGGAGTCTCCCTTGCCGTACCCGATTCGGCTGGCCGGCGACCGTATCGTTCTGCGTGAATTCAGCATTGATGACGTCGATGACGTCCTGGACATCATCGGCGACGACAAAGTGACGGCGTTTCTGTCCTTCGACAGTCGCTCACGGGATCAGGCTGAGGCAATGGTCAAAGGCACCGTGGAACGAGCTCAGCAGGAGCCGCGGACCGAGTTTTACCTAGCCGTGACCAAGCAGGATGATGAACGTTTGATCGGGTTTAGTCGGATCGGCCTCTCCGGTGTTCAAGCAGGCAAATTGGGCTATGCCATTGCGGCAAGGGAGTGGGGCCGCGGCTACGCAACAGACGCGGCCCGCACGCTGGTGACCTACGCGTTCCGCGACGTGGGCCTGCACCGGATCAGCGCGGCGATCGGCCCTGACAACGCGGCCTCCATCGCCGTCGTGGAGCGGCTCGGGTTCACGAGGGAGGGCGTATTGCGGGATCACGTCTTCACGAACGGGGCGTGGCGCGACAGCGTGCTGTACTCCGTTCTCGCCCACGAATGGAGGCGGTGATGGCAAGTCCATCGGAGCATCGCTCCCCCCAGGGGCGGCTGGGGTCCGTGTGTCCTGCGGCGGCGCCCTCGGTCACAGGGAAGAAACTGCTGCCGGAGCAGGCGATCGCGCGCCCGTACGTTCTGCTGTCCGCCGCCATGAGCGTCGACGGCTACCTGGACGACACCAGCCCCGACCGGCTTCTTCTGAGCAACTCGGACGATTTCGACCGCGTCGATGAGGTCCGTGCCTCCTGCGACGCCATCCTGATCGGCGCCACCACCCTGCGGAAGGACAATCCGCGCCTGCTGGTGAACTCCGCGGCGCGCCGCGCGCAGCGCGCCTCGGCCGGCAGGCCGGAGTACCCCCTGAAGGTCACGGTCACCGCGTCCGGTGACCTCTCCAGCGGTCTGAAGTTCTGGCACCACGGCGGCGAGAAGCTCGTGGTGACCGTGGACGGCGCGGTGGAGAAGTTCCGGGCGACATTGGGTGATCTCGCCGACGTGGTTGCCGTCGGGCCGGAGCTCGACTGGGGCCTGGTCCTCGATGAGCTCGGGCGTCGCGGCGTGCGCCGGCTCATGGTGGAGGGCGGCGGCACGATTCACACGCAGCTCATGGCCGCGGATCTCGCCGATGAACTGCATCTCGCTGTCGCCCCGCTGCTGGTCGGCCAAGCCGGCGCCCCGAAGTTCCTGGGCTCCGCCGACTACTCGGGCGGCTCGACCGCGCGGATGCGGCTGCTGGAGGCCCGCGCGATCGGCGACGTCGTGCTGCTCCGCTACGCCCCGAAGGAGCGATCCTGATGAACGTCTCTTCCGTCGCGCACGAGCGCGACCTGTACTGGATGCGCCGGGCGATCGATCTGTCGAAGCTCTGCCCGCCCTCCGAGGGCGCGTACTCCGTCGGTGCGGTCATCGTGGCCGCCGACGGGAGCGAGCTGTCGTCCGGCTACAGCCGGGAGACGGATGCGCGAGTGCACGCCGAGGAGGCGGCGCTGGCGAAACTGCCCGCCGGCGATCCGCGGCTGAAGACCGCGACGATCTACAGCACATTGGAGCCCTGCTCTCAGCGGCGGAAGCGGGTGACCCCCTGTGCGCAACTGATCCTCGCCGCCGGCCTACCGCGTGTCGTGGTCGCCTGGCGCGAGCCCGCGGTATTCGTCGCCGACTGCGTCGGGATCGAGCAGCTGTCGGAGGCAGGAGTGGTCGTGGAGGAGCTGTCCGAGCTCACGGCCGCCGCCAAGGCGGTCAACGCACACCTGGGGGTCGATTCATGACGAGCACGTACCCACACGGAGGAGACACGGTGGCCAGCGGATATGCACTGACGGTGCGGTTCACCCTGCGCGATGACGCGGCGGCCGCAGCGTTCGACGCGCTGGTCGCGCAGACCATCCAGGGCATCCGCGGCGAGCCCGGCACGCTCGTGTACACGGTGCACGCGCCCGTGGACGAGCCGCTGGTGCGGGTCTTCTACGAGCTCTACGCCGACCACGACGCGTTCCTGGCGCACGAAGACCAGGAGCACACCCGTCACTTCCTCGCCGCCCGCGGCGAGTTCGTCAGCGGCGTCGAGGTGGCGTTCCTCAACGAGCTGACGGACTTGAGCAAGCGTCCCGGGGCGGGGCAGTGACGGCGTCGCTGAGCGCCGATTGCCGGCCGACCGGTGTGTTGTCGTCCAGCCGAAGAGAACCAGCAGCGCACGGTGCGGCGGATGGCCACGACCGGTCCGGTGATGTATCTTTCGGTAGATCATCGATCATGAGAGGCTGCACGATGCCGGATCTGGACCCCTTGGAGCGGGTCGACGCTCTGCTGGACGAGGTCCTGCCGCCGCCGCGCGTGCGGCAGCAGTTGCGCCTCGCCGCGGGACTCTCCCAGCAGGAGGTCGCCGATGCCGTAGGCGTGAAGCGCCTGGCAGTGGCTCGCTGGGAGCTGGGGCAGGCCCACCCGCGCCGCCCGCACCGCTCGGTCTACATGCACCTGCTCAAGAGGCTCGCGGAGCGCTACCCGCAGGCCACCGAGCCGGGTGAGGGCATGCCGACGCCGCCTTCGGATTCGAGGGGGTCGGGATGACCTAGCCGGCCACCGGCCGCGCGCGCCGAAGGAGGACTCGCCATCCTCTGGCCTCGCGCGGCCCGTCTCACCGCCCGGATTAGCCACCGGGCGGGTGCTCAGATCTCGGTTAGCCCCCGACTCTGAGCTGCGGCTCGCCGAGCCGCTCATCTTCACCAGGCCCCTTGACAGGGCCAACACAACACCCGCGGGGCCCCGGCCAAGGGGCTCTGCGGTTAGGTCCGCCGACCCGGCCAAGGATCGGCGGTCCATCCACACGAGTCATCGAGCTCGGCTCCTGCCAGGGAGCCGGTCTCGGTTGATCCATATGGAAGGTGTAGGGCCATAGTGCACGACAGTGGTGTCCCTTGTCAGCTCGACCCTGTCCGTTTCGGGCCGGTTAGGGCCTCCAGAGCTTCCCGGGTGACGGGATTCGCACATCCTCTTTGCCCTGTTCACGGCATTAGTCACGAAGATTCTTCGGGGTGGAGTGTCACACGCCCCCCGGCCCGCCGTACCTCTACCGGGAGGGGGGCCCCTGTCCTCCTGGCGACGTCGGCCGCCGCGGTGGTCCGGGACTCCGTCCCGTGGGACGGGACGCGATCCGATGGTTCTGCCCGCCGGGCGGGAGTGAACCGGGTCCTCGCGCCTGCGCAGGCTCTGTCCACAGGCTGCCTGCGCAAGGCTGCCGAGATGATCTCTATCTCGATCATCCGGGCGAGCCGGTGAGCGCCGTGGCGGCGCCGGCCGCCGTGAGGGTGCCCGCTCCGCGCTCGTCGGTCGAGGACGCCGGCGCGGTCGTCGTGCTGCCGGGTCTGTTCGTGCCGGAGGCGCGGCAGTGGTTGTCGGTGTCGACGGGCCGGGTCGCGCTGGACGGCTACTCGTGGATGCAGGCGGTCCACTGGGTCGCCGGGTCCGGGCTGTATCAGCCGCGGCGGCACCGGTCGCACGGCCCGCGCAGCTTCGGGGCGACGACGGTGCGGGTCGCCCAGGAGCTGGCGCAGCTGTCGCCGTGCCGTCCGGGGATCGAGTACCTGGTGCGCCGCACCGGTTTGTCCGAGCGGTCGGTGGAGTACCACCTGGCGATGCTGCGGGAGGCCGGGCTGCTCGCGTACATCGTGCGCGGCACCCGGGTGCGCGGTGAGGCAGCGCAGGCGAGCAAGTTCGCGCTGATGGTGCCGCTCGAGTTCGACGTGGCGCTGGGCGTGCGGACGGCCGGTGAGGGCACCGGGCGGCGGATGACGGGCATCGCGGAGGCCGGCCGGGAGCTGATGGCGAAGCTGGCGACGAAGGCGTCCCGGAAGGTGCGTCGGCCTCGAGCGAAGTCGTCCTCGAAGTCCCCGGCGAAGGGCACCCTAGGCAGTGCTGACCAGGGTGTTGTGACGGCTGTTTCGGATGAGGCCCGTTGCACCCCAATGGGGGGTGGTTCCTGCAGTGTTTCTTCTGCGGGTACTCCTTCCTTCCCCCCTGAGAGCAAGCTCGCCAGCGGGCAGAGCGATTCCCCCACCCCGAAGAAGGTCAAGCGCGGCCGCCGGAAGCTCAACGCGGTCGGGCGCCGTTTCCAGCTGGCCGCGGAGCTGATCCGTCGGGTGCCGTGGCTGGGCCGGGCCTCGGTGCCCCGAATCGCCTGGATCGTGCGGGAGGTTGCGGACGCGGGCTGGACAGCAGAGCAGGTGATCGCGTTCCTGGACTGCGGCGACGCCCCGGGCACCGTGCACCGCCCGTCGGGGTTCCTCGCCGGGCGGCTGGCCGGTGCGGTGGCCCTGTGGCCGACCGAGGAGGGCCGGGAGCGCGCCGTCCAGGCGTACCGGGACTCCCGCCGCGCGGAGAAGGCCCGGCACCGGGAGTGGGAGGGCGCCTGGCGGGCCCCGCGCAGCAGGGCGGTCCGCCGCATGGTCGCTGAGGCGTTCGCACCGCAGACGCAGCCGTCCGGCCAGGGCGAGGCACTGCCCGAACTGGGCGGTGTCGAAGACCTGAGCCCGCAGGACCTGGCGCAGATGCAGGCCACCGGGTGGGGCGAATTCATGGCGGGCGACACCACGCTCGTCATGACCACGTACGACACCCTCGGCCCGGCCGCTGCGGTGCACATCTTCGGCGCTGACCTGGTGCAGCGCGCTCGCAAGCTGGCGAGCGGCAGCTCGCTGATGACCGTCGGACACCGGTAAGAGGCCGCGATGACCGAGATGGTGACCATCACCAGCGGCGAGCGGCCGGGGCCTCCGGAGCTGTCCGGCGCCGACCTGGCCCGGGTCGCGCTGCACCAGGTCCGTGCGGCCGCCAAGACCCGCGGCGCGGGCGGCACCCGGAAGACGAAGCGCCCACCCGCACCCACGGCTGCCCGCCGCGTCGGCCGGGAGCCGTCCGGGGTCCACCGCCGTGCTCCAGGCCTGAGGGCCGACCGGGCCTGGGACGCCCCGGGCCGCCGGCGGCAGCGTCCTGGACCAGTGGCCGGACATCGCGACCGCCGTGCCCCCTCACCTGCCCGCCCACGTTGAGACCGTGGCGTGCCACGCAAAGACCGGGCAGCTGCATCTGCGTGCGAACTCGTCCGCGTACGCCACCCAGCTCCGGCTGAACAGCGCCCGGACGTCGCCGCAGCGAACAGCGCGGTCGGCACGGCCGCCGTACGCACCATCCCGGTCCTGGCGGCCGGCGCCGCACCCATGCCCCGTACGACCGAGCGCAGGCCCCGGCGGTCTCGGCCACACCGAGGCACCGGTGAAGACCCCGGGAGACGGCGTGCCCCGGCTACCAGGCCGCGCTCGCCGCCCACCGGGTCGTCGCGCACGAGCGGCGGATCGACCCGGCCATCGCGGAGGCTGTGGAGCGGCAGACCCGCGCGCTGCGCGCGCTCATCCGCCAGGCGTTCCCGGAGCCGGAGGCGGTGCCGGACGATGAGCCGGCCTCGCTCGAGCAGGCCCGTGCCCAGCGCCGCCGGCAGACCGCGGCGAGCGAGGCGGCCGCGCTGCGCCGGGCCCGCGCCGGACGTGCCGCCCGGCAGGCCAGGACGCAGGCCGCACTCCCGCAGCGGCCTGCTGCGCTGCGTACGACGGCGTGATCGCGGGGAGCGTGGCCCGTCGCTGTACGGCAGCCAGAAAGACCCGCATCGGGCGCCTGCCCGCCAGGCCGAGCAGGCTCGGGCGAGCGTCGGCGACTTGACCATCAGCGGCGCCCAGCAGGACGCCGTGTAGGCCCCACACTGAATCCGTGACGGTGGGCAACGCGGCCCACGCGAGTCAGATGACCTGGCGGTCGCTGTGGGAGACCGAGTTGAGGCCGATGAGCAGCACCAGGGCCGGGTCCACTCCCCTGCCGGGCGCCTCGATGCCGCCTTCGGCCACCGCCTGGAGCAGCACCTCGAACCCGAGGTCGGGCAGGACGCCTGTGGTGACGGCGCCCACCCGGACGGCCGTGCCGTCGTCCAGGTGCTCCATGGCCTTGCGCAGGTCGCCGACGGTCAGGGCGCGGTGCAGCAGGCCCTGCTGGTTGGCCGCCATGCCGTACTCGAAGGTGTGGCGGGCGTCATGGCCGGCGAACAGCAGGCAGGGCTCCTCCTCGTCGGGCCCCTGCCCGGCCTCAGCGGTGCAGAGCTCGAGATTGATCAGCTCGCGGGCGCCGGGACGCCAGCGAAGCCACCATCTGCCGTCCATCGCGGACTGCCCGAGGGCGTAGTGCCACTCACCCTCGTGACCGGCCTCCAGCTCGCACCAGGTGAAGTCCTCCAGTTCGTGCGCGCCGAACTCCAGATCGGCTAACCGCCGGTGTTCCTCCACCGTCAGCGCGGTGGCCACCGGACAGCTGCTGCGCTTCAGTGACACGGTGATCCGCTCCCCTCATGTCGTGGCTCCCCGTGTTCATCCTCGCCTCCCGCCGGGATCGCTGTCCGGCCGGAGGCGAAAGTCGCCCAGCAAGACCTACGGAGGGTCTGCTGGCGCTGCCGGGTGGCGCGCCGCGGCTGCTGGCCGACCGGCTCACCGACCGACGGGCGGAGACCGGTGGCGAGGACCTGGTCGACCGCCCGTACACGTGGCCGCCGGGGCCTGGTGCAGCGCCAGCGTGATCCACCTCCGCAGGGCAAGCCGCGCCCGGATCGCCGCGGACATCGACTGGGAGCTGTTCGGCCTCGGTGACAGCGAGCGCCGGCGCGCGTCCTCGAGGGCCGGTTGCGCCAGCAGGCCGCGAGCGAGGCGGAGGACCTCGTGCGGCGGCGGGAGCAGGCCCGCGCGGAGCAGGCCCGGCGCGCGTACGAGACCGAGCAGGGGCGCCGCTGGTTTAAGCACAACCCGAACGGCGCGGACGCCCTCGCCGCCGCAACGAAGGCCGCCGACACCGCCCGCCAGCGCACCGCGCAGTACCTGCTGGCGACGCGGCTGGAGCAGCTGCGCGAACAGGCCGCCGCCCGGACCGAGAAGGCTTCGGCCGCCCCGTGGACGGACCGGCTGCCCGAGCGCGCCGCGCGCCCGCTGGACAGCGCGGCTACCGGGGCGGTGAGCGCGTGAGGGGTCGAGCTGAGCGGCGCGGGCCTCGCGCGCCCGGCCTTGGCCGCGCTCCGGGAGGCGGCGAAGAAGAACGGCGCCACCCAGACGCAGAAGCGAAGCAGCGCACCGGCACCGCCGTACGGCGGGACGGACGGAACCCCGCGGGCTCGGTACGGCGATCTGCTTGATCATGACCGGGCTCGGCATGGCCGCCCTGGCCGCCGACAGCAGCGTCCTCGCCAGGCCGACCACATCGTCGCCGCGGCCGCGCCCGAGCGTACTGGGCACGTCCAGGCCATGAAGGTCGACGCCGAGACCGGCCGCCTGGACGTCGCCACCGACGCACCCGCGAGCGTTCAGGGGGCGAACGTTCGCGCTGCCTACACCTGACGCCCGTGCCCGTGAAGGCCGGCCCTGCCACGGCGGCCGCGCCCCGGCCCTACACCCCCCGCCACCCCGACTGTGCCGGTGGAGCGCTCATCCTCAGTGCGGCGTGCATGACGCGCGCGTTCTACTCAAAGTAGAATCTGAGGTATGGCGGATCAGGACACGAGCATCAAGACGACCAAGGATGTCCGCGATCGGTTGCGGGCGCTGGCCCGCGAGCGCGGCACAACGATGAACGACCTCCTGGAGGAGCTGGTGACCCGGGAGCTGACGCAGCAGGAACGCGAGGAGCGGGCGCAGCTGGCGTTGGAGGAGATCCGGCAGACTACCGGGGTGACGGTGTCGGGTGAGGCGCGGGCCAGGGCCCAGGAGTTTCTCCAGGAGCTGGAGCGCAGGGGCCACGCCGCGTGATTCGTGTACTGCTGGATCACACGTGCGTGCAGGCGCTGGCCGAGGGCGACGAGTTCCTCAACGGCCTGTACATCGAGGCTAGCTACGGACACGCCGAGTTGGTGGTGCCCGCGCTGTCGGCTGTGGCCGCGGAGCGGGAAAAACACGGGGCCGGGCAGCATGTGCTGCAGCGCAGGTTCATCGTCGTGGAGGACTTCACGCGGGATCACGCCTTGATGGGCGCCGCTTGGTCACGCACGGACTGGCGGGTCCTGCACCCTGCCGCATCAGTGATCCTGGCCGAACGCGCCGGCGTCAGCGCCACGCTCCTCTCGCTGAATCCCAGCGACTACATCGGCACAGGTGTGAGTCCCCTCAATCCCAGGGAATGACGTCCGCCCAGGCGAGAAACCGCCGCCTGCGCTCAAAGGCGCTGCTCGATTTCTCTGACTTCGAAGACCTTGGAGCCATCCCTGGTAGTTCGATGCGGGCAGGCCACACGCCCGCGCCACGCCCGGCCTCCGTGGTGCCGGGGCCGGCCGCCGCCGACGGCGGCCAGGAGCAGAAGCTCGTCCTCGAGGAGCTTGAACGCGGGCTGACCGTCCCGAGCCCCTCCGGTAGCGCCACCAGCGGGCGTCGTGGCGCGGTGCGGGCTTAAGCCTGCACAACCGGCCGAGCGTCTCCGGGGCCGGCGGAGAAGAACTGCCATCGCTCCCCGGGCTCGCGCGGCGGGGCGGTGAGCCGGATCGCATCCCGGTCGTTCATCAGAAGCCGGCCGGCAGCGTGCAGGTGGTGTAGGTGGACCCAGACCTGGTGCTCTTCGGGCACGTGAACGCCGTCCCCGCAGTTCAGCTGCGGACAGATCTCCCGGTGCCCGTGCCCGTGCTCGTCGTCGCCGACGCGCTCAGCGAACCTGGCGACAGGCACGGCGGAAACGCGGGCGTCAGGCCCGTCGCCGTCGGCGAGCACGATGACGCCCTGCCTGATCCGGTCGTCCAGGTAGGTGGCCGCCAGCGGCACCCTGCCGCGGTAGATCGGCAGCAGGAGCTCCTCGATCCGCGCGAAGAACAGCCGCGTCTCCGTCGGCGCCGAGGGCATCAGCTCGAACACGCCGGTCAGCGGGTCGGGCAGCAGCCACTCCCGATACCCCTCGTACGGAGGGTTGCCGTGGAACAGCGGGTCCATCTCCAGCAACCGCTGCTCCCTGCGCCGTCTGACCGCCCGTGCCGCCTGCTTGTTCGGCCCAGCCTTGCTGCCCTTACGGTTCTTCGCCACGCGCTGATCCTCCCGTCCCCGCCTGCGTCCGGCCCGGCGCCGGGCCGGAGGCTGCTCCATACGGGTCCCGTGAGGTCCCGGGCAGATCGTCTCCGCAGAGTCGCCGGCTTCGACGGGCCACGTCGTCGAGGCCCTCGGCGCCTCAAGATCACCCTTGGCCCCTTTTTGGGCTCGCCTCGGCGATCGAACCAGGAGCCGCGGGCGAGATCGCGCCCACTGGTGCACGCAGCCCGACGTGCGCCGGTGCCTCGTCGGCCTGCCCGGCGGGACGCGGGCGCGCATGGCCCCGCTCTACCGGCTGATCTCAGTGTTGTGTTGAACCGGGGAGAGGGGGCTCTGGTCAGGGGCCCGGGCGTAGGGAGCGTAGTCGGTCGGCGACGTCGTACACGGTCAGGCGTAGCCCGCGGATGTCGCGGATCAGGTCTTCCCACGGGCTGAAGGAGTCGTCGACGTCGTGTCCGCAGGCCCGGATGTACGCGACGGCGACGCCGTACGCGAAGTACGCGTTGCGGGCCGGCAGCGGGCGCAGCAGCACCAGCTGCTCCAGCAGCGCGGCGGCACGCCAGTACGCGTCGGGCTCACCGGTCTCCAGCTGCGGGGTGTTCACCTTGTGCCGGGCGACCGCGGCCACCAAGGCCGAGTAGTCCCGGACACCGAGGTCCTTGCCGAGCAGTTCCTCCTGGCGGTCGAGGAGCCATCGGATATCGATGTGCAGCTCCAAGGTCAGGCCGCCCGCCCCGCAGCGTCCCGAGGTGCCGGGGCGTCATCGGGGAAGGCCGCGTCGAACGCCTCCATGATGCCGGGCTTCGAGGTGACCTCGCGGAACACCTGCGTCGCCTTGTTCAGCTTGAGCTGGTTCTCTTCCTCGATGGCCAGCTCCGCCAGGTAGGCGCGCACGCTCATGCCTCGGGCCGCGGCGAGCGCGGCGAACCGGTCCCTGGTCTCGGTGTCGACCTTCACCGTGGTGTCTGCCATACCTCCGAGTATGCACCCGCGAATACCTTCGTGAATACCGTTCGCTGGAAAAGCACCACCCCGCCACGGCCGTGCCCGCGCCGAGGGCAGCGGCAGGCAGGCCACCGCGCCCAGCGGCGCGCGGTTGCGGCCGCCGTCGACACCACGACGCCGCGCTTGCGGGGTGGAGCGCGTACGGCCACCGGGCACCAGCTGCGGCAGGACGAGACGGCGCGAGCCGTGGGCCCGGCGCCCACGCCGTCGCGATCTGGGCCGTGGTCATGCTGCTGGACGCCCGCGGCCGCACCGCGCCCTGGAGCCCCGGCGAAGACATGGCGGAGTACGAGCCAGGGGCCGTCCCGGGCCTACGCGATCACTGGCCGCGCCCGGTCTCGCCGTCCTCGCCGCCGAGTCGACCGCCGCGGCCCGACGGCTGGCGCGTGGCGGAACCAGTGGATCAGGGCGACGGAATGAACACTGTTCTGCGTGAGTCGAGCCGTGCCGCCGGCAGTCCGTGAACGCGCCCGCAGCCGTAGCTGCCCGCAGTGCCATGCCAGACCGGGCGAGAAGTGCGCCCCGGACCGAGCCGGGCGCTCCCAGCTGCACCGCGGGCGAATCGATGATGCCCAGCGGGCCATGGAGCCTCTGCCGCCGTACCGGGTCCTCCGGCCGGACGCACCCCGTGTCGTCATGGAGCTGCACCCGGGGCTGGCCGACACGCTCGTGGTGTCCTGGCACAAGGATGTCTTGCGCGACCTGACGAACTACCCGTACGAGGCAGCGGCTCTGCTGCGGCTGGCCTTGTCCCAGGCCCAGGCCAGGACGCTCGACAACTTCGTGTTGGCACGGCTCCTGATGCCGCTGGAGTTCCTCACCCCCGAGGAAGTGCGTGAGGCGGTCGACCGGCTCCTCGCCCGCGGTTTCGTGAAGCGGGAGCAGGACACCTACGTGTCCGTCAGTGCGCTGGCGCTCGACATCATCGAGCGCGCCGAACTGCCGACGCAGTTCCGCATGAAGTGGAACGCGGCCAAGGCAAGCTGCCCCGGGCCCCCGCCGCCCACCCAACAGCTGACCCTCATCTGAGGGGTCGACGTGGCGCCTGGGAAAGAACCCTTCCGCTCCGGCCGCGGTGAGCAGGATGTCGCCCCTGGAACTGCGGGCCTTCGCCTACCTGGCGTGGGCTGCGGCCGCGCACCGGGAGTGAACTACCGCGACGTCGGCCGGCTCTCGCTGCCCGGCGGGGGCATCATCGAGGCCCGGTGATCTGCTCCCGCGCCGCCAGTACGAGACGTTCAAGGGCCGTCCGCCCACCGCGCAGGAACTCGCCGTTGTCCTGGGGGGCAGGACGGTACACCCGTCGCTCAGGCCCTCGGGCGCCTCATCCAGACCGGCTGGCTGCTGCAGACCCCGCACGGCCTTTTGGACGCTGCGCCCCGACAGGGCACGGCTGCCGGTCAGGAACGTCTCCGGGCTTCCCGGGCAGCACGTGCTACCGATCATGCACCGGGCAGCCGGCGGAGGAATAGCAGGACGGGTCCTCGATCATGTGCAGGTGCGCCTGGTAGAACTCGTCCCACTCCGCCGCGTCGTACGGCTGGACGATCACCGGCTGTTCGGCGTGCATCCACCTTTCCGCCGTCGTGATGTAGGGGAAGCGGTACCGGGCCGCGATGGGACGCGGGTCCGTCCGCGGTGCGAGGGCCACCGAGGGGTTCACCCACAGGCGGGCGGTGCCGTCCACGTCTCCCTCCAGCGCCAGGAACTGATGCTCGACGAGCCATGCCACCACCTCCCGAAGGCGCGCGACAGGGACTTCCAGCTCCTCGGCCCAGTGGGTGAAATCGAACAGAACCTGCGCACTGCCCTCCAGGTGCCGGGACAGGATGTCCAGCACATCGCGGGTGGTCTCGTCGTCGCCTCGGCGTTTTCTTCCGTCGGCCCGGGCCTGAACGCGGCGAAGGAGGCCGGCGGCCTGCAACGCTGGCCCCACCACGACGCCGAAGTCGCACGTACAGCTGGTCACACCTACACAACTCCTCGTCGACGACACGGGCATCCCTGCGGGAGGAAACCCACACGAACAGAGCAGGGTGATCACCGGGCGCGCTCCCGTAGAAACGACCACGCTCGCCGTGGCCGTGCAGCGGTCGCAGGTGGGGGGCGAACTCGCGCACAGTCCCTCGCAGGGCGAAACGTCGTAGAAGGCGACCTGGACTTCCTCCTGACGAAGCCCGAACCGGCGGTGCGTTCGGGGACATGGAGCCTTGGTCCGGGCCAACTACCTGGTCACCCAGGAGATCAGCCATCGCGGCCAGAGCACAGCATGCTGATCAAACCCAGCGGAGACAGGGGCGGCTTCGCGAACGGGAGCAGGCCTGCGGCCCGCGCAGCCGGCCCCCGCGCCAGCGGCTTCGTCGTGCTGCCCGCGCCACGCCCGGCCTCTGTGGTGCTGGGGCCGGCCGCCGCCGACGGTGGCCAGGAGCCAGAGCTTGTCCTCGAGGAGTTTTCAGCCGCTCCAGCTTCGCGGGCGGCGGGCGGGCCGTCAGCGGGGGAGGTGCCGGAGCGCGTCTGCGGCGGCGCGGGCGAGTTCCTGGCCGTTGTCGCCCACATGGGGCCCGTCGCGAGCGCACCGTACGCAGCTACCTGCCGGGCCGTCCGGCAGGTCGTCTCGGTCCCGTGGTCGCAGGGCCCCCGGGGGCCCCTGGGTAGGTCTCTCGGCGACTTCCCGAGATGTCCTGCCCTTTAG
>NZ_JBPQTV010000042.1:0-29206 GCF_051386515.1 Streptomyces sp. URMC 123
CCACCCCCCACCGTCCGCTGTCCCACCGTCTCCTGTCCCCGAATCGGGAGGGCAACAAGTGCCGATCATCTCGGTACCTCAGGAATTCAACGAGAACGACCTCTACGTGGACCTGCGCACCGCGCTCGGCTTCCCGCTCTACCTGAAGTGCGAGGGCTTCAACTTCGCCGGTTCGATCAAGCAGAAGGCCGCCACCGAGATGGTGGAGGCGGCGGAGCGGGACGGGCGGCTGCGGCCCGGTTCGATCCTGGTGGAGTCCTCGTCGGGGAACCTGGGCGTCGCGCTCAGCATGATCGCCGCCAGCAAGGGCTACGGCTTCGTGTGCGTCACCGACTCGCGCTGCAACCTCGCCACCCGGCGGCTGATGGAGTCGCTCGGCGCCCAGGTGCGCATCATCACCGAGCCGGACCCCGAGACGGGGTTCCTCGGCGCGCGGATCGCCCACGTCCGCCGGCTGTGCGAGAGCGACGACCGCTACGTATGGCTCAACCAGTACGTCAACCCCAACAACTGGCGCGCCCACCACCGGCGCACCGCCCCGGCCATCGCCGAGCAGTTCCCGGACCTCGACGTGCTGTTCGTCGGGGCCGGCACCACCGGCACCCTCATGGGCTGCGCCCGCTGGTTCAAGGAGAACCGGCCGGGCGTGCGGATCGTCGCCGTCGACAGCGTCGGCTCCGTCTCCTTCGGCGAGCCGGCCGCGCCGCGCATGATCCCGGGGCTGGGCGCCGGGGTGCGGCCGGCGCTCCTCGACGAGTCGTACGTCGACGAGGTGATCCACGTGCCGGAGCCAGACACGGTCACCATGTGCCACCGGCTGGCCGGCCGCGGCTTCCTGTTCGGCGGCTCGACCGGCACGGTCGTCAGCGGCGCGGCGCGCTGGCTGGCGGAGCACGGGGCGATCCCGGGCGTTCCGGCGGGCGTTCCGGCGAACGGGCCGGCGGGCGGGCCGGCGGGCGTTCCGGCGGGCGGGCCGGCGGACGCCGAGGTCGACGCGTCGGCCGGCTCGTCGATCACGGCCGTGGCGATCTCCCCCGACCTGGGGGAGCGCTATCTCGACACGCTCTACCAGACCAACTGGGTGCGGGGGGTGTACGGCGCCGAGGTGCTGGACGCCGTCGCGGCCCGGCCCCGCGAACGTACGGCCGCGGGTGCGCCGGGCGAACGTACGGCCGCCGCCACGGCCCCCGGCGAGCGGGCGGCCGCCGGTGCCCCGGGCGAGCGGGCGGCCGCCGGGGGCCACGCCTTGGCGTCGGCCGTCGCGGGCCCCGCGTGAGCCCCGATGCCCCGACCTTCGATGTCCCAGACCCACCGACCCGCCGATCACGTCACACGTCTCACGTCACCAGTCACCACGTCACCCGTGACGACAGCTGAAGGAACACCGCGATGACCAACCCCTTTGAGAACGCCGAAGGCCGCTACCTCGTGCTCGTCAACGACGAGGGCCAGTACTCCCTGTGGCCGTCCTTCGCCGAGGTGCCCGCCGGCTGGGAGGTGGCCCAGGGCGAGGCCGGCCACCAGGAGAGCCTCGACTACATCACCGCCCACTGGACCGACATGCGCCCGCGCAGCGTCGTCGAGGCCATGGCGGGAGCGGCGTCCTGATGACCGCGATCCTCGAACCCGGCCCGGCCGCGCTGTCCGCACCGGCGGTGACGGTCGCCCCGCACGACGCGAGCGCCGTGGAGCGGGTCGCCCGCGGGCTGGTCACGGCCGCCGACGGCCTGGTGGACAGCCCCGCGTGGGTGGACGCGGCTCGCGACGCCTGGACCGAGATGCCCGCCACCCTGCGCCGCTCGCTGCGCGACTTCCGCCGCGACCCCGGTGCCGCCGGCGCCCTGCTGGTGCGGGGCCTGCCGGTGGACGAGGCGGCGCTGCCGGACACCCCGTCCGTCCCCGGCTCGGTGCAGCGCACCGCCACCGTCGCCGCGGCCGTCCTGGCCACGGTCGCCTGCGGCCTCGGCGACCCGGCCGCGTTCCGCCCGGAGAAGACCGGCGCCCTGGTGCAGGACGTCATCCCCCGGCCCGGCCAGGAGGACTTCCAGGGGAACGCCGGCTCGGTGCGGCTCACCTTCCACACCGAGAACGCCTTCCACCCGCACCGCCCCGACTTCGTGATGCTGCTGTGCCTGCGCGCCGACCACGAGCGGGTGGCCGGGCTGCGCACGGCCTCGATCCGACAGGTGCTGCCGCTGCTGTCGGACGAGAGCCGCGAGGCGCTGTTCAGCGCGGAGTTCGTCACCGCCCCGCCGCCGTCCTTCGGGGCCGGCGCGGGCAGCGCCGACCCGCACCCGGTGCTCTTCGGGGCGGCCGAGGACCCCGACCTGCGGGTCGACCTCGCGGCCACCCAGCCGCTCACCGAGCGGGCCCGGGAGGCGCTGCTGGAGCTGGAGCGGCTCTTCGAGCTGACCGCGCAGACGGTCCGGCTCGTGCCGGGCGACCTCGCCATCGTGGACAACCGGATCGCCGTGCACGGGCGCACCGCCTTCCGGCCCCGCTACGACGGCCGGGACCGCTGGCTCCAGCGCACCTTCGTCCTGACGGACCTGCGCCGCTCGCGCGGCTTCCGCGCGAACGACGGCTACGTCCTGGACTGAGCGGTGTCGACCGATGGCCCGGGCCGCACGCGCGGTCCGGGCCGTCCGCCGTCGTCCCGTGCGACCGACACCGCGAGAAACACGAGGAGACCGTGCCTCACCCCCGCATGACCGACCGCGCGCCCGTACGGCCGTACGGGCCGCCTCCGCCCGTACGGCCGTACGGGCCTCGCTCCGTACTGTCGTACGCGCCATACGTGCCGTACGCGCCGGCTCCGTCCGTACTGTCGTACGGGCCGGCCGCGTCCGTACTGCGCGCCGTGGTGGCCGTGGCCGAGCCGCGCTCCGTACTGCGGGACGGTCTGGCGCAGACCCTCACTGGTCACGGGCACGAGGTGGCCGCCGCCGTCGCGGACGCGGTGGCGCTGCGCCGCGCCGTGGCCGAGCACCGGCCGGACGTGGCCGTGATCGACACCCGGCTGCCCCCGGGCGGCACGGACGGCGGGCTACGGGCCGCGCTCGAACTGCGCCGCGACCACCCGCGCACGGCAGTCCTGGTGTTCGCGCCGCGGTGGGAGGAGCACCACGTACCGAGCCTGCTGGCCGAGGAGGCGGGCGGGACGGGCTATCTGCTCCAGGACCGGATCGAGGACGGGGCGCAGTTCCTGGACGCGCTGACCCGGGTGGCCAGGGGCGAGACCGCGCTCGACCCGGAGGCGGTCACCGCGGCGCTCCACGCCCAGGAGGCGGCGGACGGGCTGGCCGCGCTCAGCCCCCGGGAGCTGGAGGTGCTCGCGCTGATGGCCCGGGGCCGCACGAACACCGCGATCGCCCGCGAACTGGTGATCTCCCACGGGACCGTGGAGAAGCGGGTGGCGGGCATCTTCACCAAGCTCGGACTGCCGCGCTCGGACTTCTCCAACCGCAGGGTGCTCGCGGTGCTGCGCTATCTGCGGGGACGCGCCGCGTCCGCGATGCTCTCTGCGGTGACCTCCGCCGAGGAGGCTCCCGGCGCGATGGTGTCGGTGGCCTGAGCGTGCGGTGCGCTGTGCCGGGGCGGGTGCCGGCGCGCGTTGGCCTTGCGTCGGCCCGCTGCTGCCCGTGCCGGCCCCTGTGGCCGGCGTTGGCCGTGCGCTGGGCCGCTTCAGGCTGCCCAGGGCGGCGTTGTCTCGCTCCCGCCTGGGCTGGCCCGCTTCGGCCTGCGGAGGCCGTGCGTTGGGCCGCTTGGGCTTCTGGCGGGGCCTGCCTTGGCCGTGTGCCGACCGGCCTTGGCTTGCGTTGGCCGTGTGTTGGGCCGCTTGGGCTTCTGGCGGGGCCTGCCTTGGCCGTGCGCCGACTGGCTTGGCTTGCGTTGGCCGTGTGCTGGGCCGCTGCGGCCTGCCCAGGCCGGCGTTGGCTCGCTTCTGCCCGTGCCGGCCCGTTTCGGGCTGAGTAGGCCGTGTGCTGGGCCGCTTCCGCCTGCCATGGCGGCGTGGCTCGCTTTCCCCGCCTGGGCTGGCCCGCTTCGGCCTGCGGAGGTCAACTTGGCCGTGCACTGGGCCGTTTCGGGCCGCCCAGGGCGGCGTTGGCTCGCTTCTGCCTGGGCTGGCCCGCTGCGGCTCACTTCGGCCTGCCCAGGCCCGCGGCTTCTGCCGGGGCCTGCCTTGGACGTGCGCCGACCGGCCTTGGCCGTGTGCGGCCCGCTTGGGCCCGTGCCCGCTCCGCCCCGGCGCTCGGCCGCCGTGCTGTCGTCATGCTGAGGCCCGCGCCACCGTCCTGGCGCCGCGGGAGCCGTGCCGGCGTGCCCGCGCCACCGTACTGACGCCGTCGCGCCCACGCCTCCGTACGGGCCGCCGCGGGGGACCCGGACGCCGTTCCCTACGCCGCCGCGCCCGCGGCGGCGCGCACCGCGGCCCGCGCGTCCTCGAGCAGCTCCTCGCCCCCGTGAGCGCGCACCCGCGGCCGCGCGCTCCCCAGCAGGGCGAGGGCCGCCAGATACGAGTCCCCCAGCCCCAGCGCCTCCTCGGTGAGGTCGGTCAGAACGGGCAGCACGGCCGGCCGGTCCGGGCCGTCCCAGGCGAGCACGCGCGCGGGCCCGCCCGGTGCCGACACGGAGAAGTCCGTCATGGGCACCGCCAGCCCGTCCCCGGTGGCCTTCAGGACGGCCTCCTTGCGGGTCCAGTACGTCAGAAAGGCCCGCGGGCGGTCCCGCGGCGGCAGCGCGGCGAGGGCCGCGCGCTCGCCCGGCGTCAGGGTGAGCTCGGCCTCGGCCGGGTCGTCGTCGGCCGCGTCCCGGCCCGCCTCGGGGGCGGGCAGCCGCTCCACGTCCAGGCCGAGCGGAACGCCCTCGGTGATCGCCACCATCACCCGGTCCCCGGAGTGCGAGACGGACAGCTCCCAGCCCGCCGCCGCCCCGACGGGCCGCGGCTTGCCGTGCGGCCCGCCGCACCCCGCGCAGCGGGTGTGCAGCCGGACGGCGCCGGGCCCGGTGCCCAACTGCCGGGCGAGCGCGGCCTTGGCGAGCAGCCGCCCGGTGACGAACCGGGCGCGGTCGTCCTCGTGCGCGTACGCCGCGAACCGGGCGCGCTCGGGAGCGTCGAGCAGCGGCAGATAGCGGTCGGGGCCGGGGACCGGGGCCGCGCTCCAGACGTGGCACGGCACCCGGCCGGCCTCGACGGTCTCCGGGACCGACGTCACGCTCGACAGCACGGGCGCCTCCAACACCAAGGGGTCCAGGGCGGCAGCAGTACTGTCGCCGCCGCCATGGTCGCGTGCCGGCCACCGCCCGGGATACCCGGCTGGCCTCCGATCTCCCCTGGGGGAAAACCCACAGGGGGACGCCCGGAACGGACCGGGCCGTAGGCGACGGGCCGGGCCGTACGCGACGGCGCGATCAGTCCCGCCGCTCCCCGGCCGAGTCGCCGCGCTCGCCGCCGGACGCCGCCGCGCCGGACACCACCGCATCGGCCGGCACCGTGAAGTCCCGCGTGCCCCGGGGGTCGACGTGCGCGAGCGTGCCGGGCACCGCGATGCCGGGCAGGATGTGCTGCCACAGCTTGGTGATCCGCAGCGGCAGGTCGGCCCGCTCGGTGAGGATCTGCGAGAGCAGCTGGATGCCCGTGAAGGAGCCCACGATGAGCAGGGCGGTGTCCACCGGCACCACGTGCGGCAGGACCTCGCCCCGCTGCTGCGCCTCGGTGAGCAGCTCGGTGCAGCGGGCCTCCCACGCCTGGTACGGGCTGGCGGTCGGGGTGTCGAAGGAGCCCTCGATGGTGAGCCGGATGCCCGCCCTGAGCAGCACGTCGTGCTGGAGGGCGTGGGCCACCTGCTGGGTGAGGTTGATCGCTCCCTGCAGGCCGTGATCGTCCGACGGCGCCCCCGCCACCTGGAGCTGTTCCTCGATGACGGCGAGGGCGAGCGCCTCCTTGGAAGGGAAGTGGAAGTAGAGCGCGCCCTTGGTCACCCCGGCCCTTTTCAGGATGTCGGAAATGCCCGCCCGCTCGTAGCCGCACTCGTCGAAGACGGCGGCCGCCGCCTCCAAAACCGCGCGTCGAGTCCGGACCGCGCGTGCTTGTGTTGCCACCTGACCTTCATCCTTCCGTTTCCGTCACCGGTGCCCGTCGTCGCGTTGCTCACCCACGTCACGGTCCGTTCACACCATGGAGAAGCGTCAAAAGTAGCCGATCCGGTGGCGTGGGTCCGCCCGGGAGGGGGAGGCGGGCCCGCACCGCGAACCCGTCGCCGTCGACCCGTGTGCGGCCGGTGGATTCAGGGTATCCGGACAGGTTGTGATCTTGCTCATTGAAAAAAACCGGCCGACTGGTATGTTGTGACGCGACATCAGATCCGTACGTCATGGGGGACTAGAGATGGCTGTCGCGCTGTTGGAGCTGGAGCCGGGGCTGGACCGCGAACTCGGGCGGGGGCCGCTTCGCGAGCGGGGCCCGGAGCGGGAGGCCCGTCTCGTGCGGCAGGGGCCGCTTCAGGGGGCGCGTCAGGGCTCGTACGAGGGTCTGCACGGGGGCTCGTACGAGGACTCGCAGGGGGGCGCGTACGGAGGCGTGCGCCAGGCGCTCGGCGGCGAGTCGGCGGCCGGCTGCCCGCTGGACGACGGATGCGCGTTCGACCGCACCGTGCCGCGCCGGCTGGTGCACCGGTCGGCCGTCTCGGAGGTGCTGCTGACGCGCTGGCGGGCCCTGGGCGACAACACCTTCGAGATCGCCGCGCAGTGGCCCCGCGGCCACTCCTTCTACACCCCGATGGGCCACCGCGCCCACGATCCGATGCTGGTCGCGGAGACGCTCCGGCAGGCAGGACTGCTGATCGCGCACGCCGAGTTCGGCGTGCCCCTGGGTCATCAGTTCCTGATGTGGGGGCTGACGTACGAGATGACCGAGGAGGGCCTGCGGCTCGACGGCACGCCGGCCGCGGTGACCGCCAGGGCGACCTGCCACGACATCAAGACGCGGGGCAGGTCCCTCGCCGGCCTGCGGCTGGCCGTGGAACTGCACCGCGACGGCGTGCTCGTCGGCCGAGGAGAAACGTCTTTTCACTGCGTCTCGCCCAGCGCCTACGCCCGGCTGCGCCCCATCGACCTGGACCGGGCGTGGGCGACGGCCGAGGCCCCGCTGCCCGAGCCGGTGGAGCCGGGGCTGGTGGGCAGGGACCGGGCGCAGGACGTGGTGCTCGCGCCCACCGGTGAGGGGAACGCGTGGTCCCTTCGGGTCGACCGGCGCCACCCGGTGCTCTTCGACCACCCCGTCGACCATGTGCCCGGCATGGCGGTGATGGAGGGCATGCGGCAGGCCGCCCGGCTGGCCATGGGCTCCGCGCCCGCCATGCCGGTCGGTTTCTCGGCCGACTTCGCCCGCTACGTCGAGTTCGGCAGCCCCTGCACGGTCGTCGCCGAGGTCGAGGGCCCTGCGGAGGGCGGCGGCTCGGTCGTCCGCGCCCGGGTGGTGCAGGACGGGGTGACGGCCGCGTCCGGCCGGCTGGTCATGCTGCCGGTGGCGGTGTGAGGGACGTGAGCGGGAAGCCGGGCGGCGGCCGGGCGGGGGCGTCGCCGGTCCGCCGGGTGCTGGTCACCGGGGGCACCGGGTTCGTCGGCTCCGCCGTACTGCGGGCGCTGGGGGCGCGGGCCGGCGCGCCGGCCGGCGGCACGGGGGAGACGACGGCCTCGGCGGCGGCCCGCGGCGCCGAAGGGGCGGCAGGGGCGGCCGAGGCGGCCGTACGGGTGCGGGCGCTGGTCAGGAACCCCGAGGCGGCGCGCCGTACCGCCGGCGGCCCGCACATCGCGTACCGGCGGGGCGACCTCACCGACCCCGCGTCGCTGCGCGGCCTCTGCGACGGCGTCGACACCGTGCTCCACCTGGCGTCCCGGATCGGCGGTGACGAGGCGGCCTGCGCGGCCGTCAACGTCACCGGCACCCGGGCGCTGCTGGCGGAGGCCGAGCGGGCCGGGGTCGCGCGGATCGTCCACCTGAGCACCACCGCCGTCTACGGGGCCGGCCCGCACCGCGGCGTCGCGGAAGGCGACCTCGAACCCGCCCCCGTATCGGCCACCAGCCGCACCCGGCTCGCGGCCGAGCGGGAGGTTCTGGCGGCGGGCGGCACCGTACTGCGCGCTCCGCTGATCTACGGTCCCGGTGACACCTGGGTCGTGCCCCTGATCGCGGAACTGCTGGAGCGGGTGCCGGCCTGGGTGGACGGCGGGCGGGCCCTGCTCTCGCTCGTCGCGGTCGACGACCTGGCCCGGCTGATCGCCGCGCTCGCCCTGGACGCGGAGCGGCCGCTGCCCGGTGGCGTACGGCACGCGGCGCACCCCCGGCCGGTCACCTTCCGCTCCTTCCTCACGCTCCTGACGGAGCACGTCGGGCTGGCGCTGCCCACGGCGGACCTGAGCCTCGATCAGTACGGCGCGAGGCTGAGCCGTACGGAGGGACGGGCCACCCCGCGGCAACTGTCCCTGATCGCCACCGACCACTGGTATGACAGCGAGGAGGTCTGGCGGCTGGCCGACTGCCCCCCGGGGCCCGGCCCCGCCGGGCGGCTGCCCGCGTACGGCTCCTGGTACCGGGGCCGGGGCCCGGCGGCCCGCTGACGGCTGCCCCCGGCGGCGGTCCCCTGATGGCGGTCCCCTGGCGGCGGGTGCCGTCAGGGGGCCCCGGCCACGACTTTGGTCGCGGCAAGGGGCGACCAATGGCGGGTGCGCGGTGCGCGCGCTCTGCCTACCGTGGCCGCGTGACAGGCACGACAGGCGTGGAACCAGCAGACCGTACGAAGCGGGCCGGCGCGGCGGCCGCCGCCCTGCTGCGCTCCCTTCCGGGCCGGGCGGCCGACCTGGGCAGGGGCCTGGTCGCCCCGGGCCTGTGGACGCCCTGGCGGGTCACCGGGGAGGTGCTCCTCGCGGCGGTCCTGGCGCTGCTCGGCGCCGGCCTCGAGGCGCTGGAGACCGACAGCACCGTGCGGATCGTCGTCGTGGCGCTGCTCGCGGCGGTCCTGTCCCTGCTGCGGCGCTCCTTCCCGGCGACCGTACTGGTCGCGACCGCCGCCCTGTCCCCGGTGTACCCGGGGCTGGCGTTCGTCCTGTTCGCCGCGGGCTGGTCGGCGGGCCGGCGGGTGTCCGGCGTGGGGCGCGCGGCCGGGGCGTTCGGCGCGGCGTTCCTGCTCAACGTCGGGCTGTCCTTCGTCCTCGAACCCTTCTTCTTCTCGCCCCTGGCCCTGGTCTTCATCTCCCTGGCCTTCCTGGCCACCACCGTTTTCCCCGGGCTCGCCAGCCGTTACTGGTCGCAGCGCCGCACCCTGCTGGACACCCTCCGTGAGTACAACGCGCAGTTGCTGCGCGAGCGGGCGATGATCGCCGGGCAGGCGCGGATGCGGGAGCGCCAGCGCATCGCGCAGGACATGCACGACAGCCTCGGCCATCAGCTCGCGCTCATCGCCGTGCACACCGGTGCCCTGGAGGTCGACCGGGAGCTGACCGGCCGGCAGCGCGAGGCCGTCGCCGTACTGCGCGAGGCGTCCGTGGCCGCCATGCACGAGCTGCGCGAGGTGGTGGGGCTGCTGCGGGACGGCACCGAGGCGTCGCCCGAGCCGGTAGAGGGCGCCCAGCCCGCCTCCCGGGTGGTGGCGGGCATCGAGGGCCTGGTGGAGTCGTCGCGCGGCGCGGGCGCCGCCGTCGAGCTGCGGCGCTCCGGGGAGCCGCGCCCCCTGGCCCCGGCCGCCGACCACGCGGCGTACCGCATCGCCCAGGAGGGCCTGACCAACGCCCACAAGCACGCCCCGGGCGCCGCCATCACCGTGGAGCTGCGCTACGAGCCCGACTCCCTGGTGGTCGAGATCGCCAACGGCCCCGCGCCGGCCGCGGCGGTGGCCGCCGGGGGCCCGGTGGTCAGCGGCGGGCAGGGGCTGACGGGCCTGGCGGAGCGCGCCCGGCTGGTCGGTGGCATGGTGCACGCGGGCCCCACGGCGGACGGCGGCTTCCGGCTGGCGGGCGTGCTGCCGTACGGATCGGAGCAGGCCCGCTCGTACCCCGGTGGAGTGGACGCTTCCGCAGCGGTGGCGACGGCGGCGCCGTCGGCAGCGGCGGCATCAGCGACGTTCGTCGATGCGACAGGCGACTTCCGGGGGCAGATCCCGACGGCCCCCCTCGGCGACGGTGGTCCGGTCAATGACTGGACCGGTCGGCAGAGGGAGCTGGCGAAGGCGATGAGCAGGAACAGAACGGGCAGCGGGATAGCCATCGGCTGCGGGATCGCGGCGCTGGTCGCGCTGCTGCTGGTGGTGGCCGCCGGCGTGGGGCTGTTCTTCCTGGTGGGGGAGGCGGAGGAGGCCGTGGTCGAGCCGAAGGTGTACGAGTCGGTGAAGGTCGGCCAGCCCGAGCAGGAGGTGCGCGACAAGCTGCCCAGCGGGGACTCGTTCATGACCACGGGGCTCGACAAGGGCGCGCCGCCCCGGCCGGAGGGCGCCGAGTGCCTGTCCCTGATGTCGGCCGCGTCCGGCAGCAGCTGGGACAAGGAGCCGGTCTTCCGCTTCTGCTTCAAGGACGGAAAGCTGATCGAGAAGCGGTCGTACGAAGTCCAGCAGTGATCAGGACGGGGACCGGACGAGGACCGGACGGGGGCCGGACGAGGAGCGGGCGGCCGCCGGGCGGCGCCGGGGCCGGGTCGGGGATGATGGCGCGAGAGCCGTCGTAAGTCCCTCTCAAGACCGCGCGGGAGAGTTGTGATCAGGGTTCTCGTCACGGATGACGAGCCGCTCATCAGGGCGGGCATCAGGATGATCCTCACCTCCGCCGACGACATCGACGTCGTGGCGGAGGCGGCCAATGGCCGTGAGGCGATCGAACTGGCCCGCGCGCACGCCGTGGACGTCGTGCTGCTGGACATCCAGATGCCGGTGATGGACGGGCTCGCGGCCCAGGCCGAGCTGCGCCGGGCCGTGCCCGAGGCGCGGGTGCTGATCCTCACCACGTTCGGCGAGCGCGAGAACGTCCTGCGCGCCCTGGGCGAGGGCGGCGCCGGCTTCCTGCTGAAGGACTCGGCGCCGGCCGAACTGATCAGGGCGGTGCGGGCCGCGGCGGCCGGTGACGCCTATCTGTCGCCGGGCGCCACCCGCCACGTGGTGGACTCGCTGTCCTCCGGCCGCGCGGCGGCCCGCGGGGAGGAGGCCCGCCGGCGCGTGGCGGGCCTGACCGCGCGGGAGCGCGAGGTGCTCGCGCTGCTGGGGGAGGGGCTGTCCAACGCCGACGCGGGCGCGCGCATCCATATGAGCGAGGCCACGGTCAAAACGTATGTGAGCCGTATTCTCGCGAAGCTCGGGTGCGAGAACCGCGTCCAGGCCGCGCTGCTCGCCCGCGACGCGGGCCTCTAGCCGGCCCAGCGTTCGCGCCGCTGCCCGCGGCTACGCCGCGCAGTGCGGCGATCGCGCGGCCGTCCTGGCGGCTACGCCGCGAAGCGCGCCGCGAGCGCCTTCCCCTTGGCCACGGCGTCCTCGTGCGCCTTCTCCCGGGACGCGTCGGCGAGCTCGACGAGGCCCGCCATGGCGGGCGTGGTGCGCGCCAGGGTCAGCTCCGGCACGATGAAGTCGACCTCCATGCCGAGCATGTCGCCCAGCACCTTCTCCAGGTAGTTCTGTACGAACTCGTAGCCCTCGCGCGGCGTCCCGGGGCCGTAGCTGCCGCCCCGGCTGGCCACGACGGTGACCGGGGTGCCGGCCGCGGACGGGCGGTCCCCCGCCGTGCGGCCCATCACGATGACGTGGTCCAGCCACGCCTTGAGGGTCGAGGGGATCGTGAAGTTGTACATCGGCGCCCCGATGAGCACCGCGTCGGCGCGCTCCAGCTCACCGATCAGCTCCTCGCGCAGCGCGAACGCGGCGCGCTGCTCCGGCGTGTGCCCGGCGGGATCGGCGAAACCGGCCAGGATCGCGTCCGCCGCCAGGTGGGGCAGCGGGTCGGCGGCGAGATCCCGGTGGATCACCGTGCCCTCGGGGTGCTGCTCCTCCCAGGCGGCGCGGAAGGCGGCGGTCACATCGCGGGACGCGGAGCCGGTGGCGAAGGCGGACGAGTCGAGGTGCAGCAGCGTGGCCATGGTGATCTCCGATTCGGGAGTGGGGCGTTTTCGTATGTCCCTAGTTTTAACACAGCAGCTTACTTTTTTATAGCCCCGCACGACCGGGCAGTACTCTGGTGGCATGGCGGACCACACCGAGCAGGCGTGCAAGCAGGTCGACGCGGGCATGACGCGCGTCTTCGGCCTGCTGGGCAAGCGCTGGACCGGTCTGATCCTGGCCGTGCTGATGGGCCGGCCCGCGTACTTCGCCGAGGTGCGGCGGGCGATCCCGGGCATCAGCGAGCGCATGCTCTCCGACCGGCTGGCCGAGCTCGCCGCCCTCGGACTGGTCCTGCGGGAAGTGGACGAGGGTCCGCCGCTTCGGGTGTCCTACCGGCTCACCGAGGCCGGCCGGGCATTGGAGCCCGCCCTGCGGGAACTCGGTGGGTGGGCGGAGCGCTATTTGCCGGATGCGGGCGGCTGCCCGGAGAGGTTCCGCAAGGCGTAGGGCTGTCACGGCGGGCCGCCACGGCCGCCGACAGTGGGCTCTCCGGGCTCTCCCACAGCGGGTTGTCCAACACGGGCTGCCCGACGGAGGGTTGTCCACAGGGGGGTTTTCCACAGGCCTGCCGGTTCGCGCCGCCCGCGGGTACGGTCGGGGCTGTTGATGTTGCGCAGGGGGACACGAGGGGGAGGGGCGCGCCATGGCCGAGGTCGACGGTGCGAGCGCACGACTGCCGTATGTTCCGGGGTTCGCCCGGCGGCCGATGGGGGACGACGCCAAGCGGCGCGGTAAGGCCCTGCGCGCCGAGGTGCCGCGCTCGGCGCACGCCGTGCTGCCGCCCGGGGACGGGCGGCCGGACCCGGTCGCGGCGGTGGAGGAGTCCAGCATCGGGCGGCTGTCGGAGCTGACCCCGATCCGGGTGGGCCGGATGGCCGCCGGCCCCTTCGCCTTTCTGCGGGGCTCGGCCGGGCTGATGGCGTACGACCTGGCGAGCACGCCCTGCACCGGTGTCGGCACCCAGCTGTGCGGGGACGCGCACGCCGCGAACTTCGGGCTCTACGGCGACGCCCGGGGCAGCCTGGTCATCGACATCAACGACTTCGACGAGACCGCGCACGGCCCCTGGGAGTGGGACGTCAAGCGACTGGTCGCCTCCCTCGTGCTGGCCGGCCGGGAGATCGGCGCGGACGAGCGGACCTGCCGGGAGGCGGCGTACGACACGGCGGGCGCCTATCGCCGCACCATGCGGCTGCTGGCCAAGCTGCCGGCCGCCGAGGCGTGGAACGCGATCGCGGACGAGGAACTCGTCTCCCACACCGACGCCCGCGATCTGCTGGGCACGCTGGAGCAGGTGTCGCAGAAGGCCCGGCGCAACACCAGCGCGCGGTTCGCGGCCAAGTCCACCGAGAAGCTGCCCGAGGGCGGGCGGCGCTTCACCGACGCGCCGCCCGTGCTGCGGCGCATACCCGACGAGGAGGCCGCGGCGGTCGCGGCCTCCCTGGAGGAGTACCTCGCGACCCTCCCCGAGGACCGGCTGCCGCTCCTCGCGCGGTACGCGGTGCAGGACGTGGCCTTCCGGGTGGTCGGCACGGGCAGCGTGGGCACCCGCTCCTATGTGGTGCTGCTGCTCGACCACCGGGGCGAGCCGCTGGTCCTGCAGGTCAAGGAGGCCCGCCCCTCCGTGCTGCTGCCCTACCTCAAGAACGTGGGCTTCGACCCGCTCCCGGTGCCGCACGAGGGCCGCCGGGTGGTGCTCGGCCAGCAGCGGATGCAGGTGGTCAGCGACATCCTGCTCGGCTGGACCACGGTCCGGGGCCGGCACTACCAGGTGCGGCAGTTCCGCAATCGGAAGGGGAGCGTGGACCCGGGCGCCCTCTCCGCCGAGCAGCTCGACGACTACGGCCGCATGACCGGGGCGCTGCTCGCCCGGGCCCACGCCCACAGCGCCGACCCCTGGCTGATCGCGGGGTACTGCGGCAAGAACGACGAGCTGGACCGGGCGATGGCCGACTTCGCGGTGGCTTACGCGGACCGCACGGAGGCTGATCACGCTCGGCTGCTGGCCGCCATTCGCCAGGGGCGAATAGCCGCTGAGCTGGGGGTTTGAGCCCCGGCCCGCCGAGTGGCCCAGCGTTGTGGGGCCGCCGGGCCGATGGGCCGTCTACGCTGGCCGGGTGACGAACCCGGAGGCCGACATTCCCCAGCGGGCGGAGCAGATGGAACAGGCCGAGCGGCCCGAGCCCTCGGCGCGGGCGGAAGCGGACGAGGCGCCGTCCGGCGGCGAGGGCGTGCCGTCGAGCGGTGAGGACGCGCAGGCCGGTGCGCAGGCCGGTGCGCAGGCCAGTGGCGAGGAGCGGCTGGCGCGGGCGGTGAACGTCGCCGAGCAGGCGCTGATCGAGTTCGAGATCGCGGTGGAGACCTTCCGCATCGAGGTCGAGAACTTCTCCCGGCTGCACCACCAGCGGCTCGGCCCGATGTACGCCCGCCTCGACGAGCTGGACGCCCGGATCGCCGAGGCGCTCGCGGCCCGCTCCGGCGACCCGGAGGACCTGCGCCGCGCCCGCGAGGCGCGGGCCCTGGTGCTGCCCATGCCGGGGGTCGACGAGCTCTTCCACGGCTGGATCGACTCCGACGGGCTGTCGCCCGAGGCGGCCGCGATGCTCAATGAGCAGCCGGTCCGGCCGCCCCAGCGGGTGCGGCCGGGCGACGAGGCCCGGCGGATCTACCGGGAGCTGGTGCGCAAGGCCCACCCCGACCTCGCGGGCGACGACGCGGAGCGGGAGCGGCGCAGCGCCTTCATCGTGCGGGTGAACGCCGCCTACGCCGCCGGCAACGAGGCGGAGCTGCGCGAGCTGGCCGAGGAGTGGGCGGCGGGCCCCGCCCCGGAGGCGCACCGGCCCAGCCGCGGCGAGGAGCTCTACGCCCGGCTGGAGTGGCTGGCCCGCCGCAAGGAGATGCTGACCGCGCTCGCCGAGGAGCTGGAGTCCGGCGCGATCGGTGCGATGCTCAAGCTGGCGCCGGACGACCCGGACGGGCTGCTCGACGAGATCGCCGAACAGCTGCTGGCCGACGTCGCCGAGCGGGAGGCCAGGCTGGCCGCGCTGGCGGAGCCGGTCGAGTAGGGCCCCCGGGGCCGCGGGCCCCGGGCCGTGATGTCGATGATTTCCATGACCCCCATGCGAGAACGAGGAGCTTTGTGATGCGAGTCACCGTGCCGACGGTGGACGTCACGGCGGTGCCGGAGGACGGGCTGCTGCTGGATGTCCGGGAGCACGACGAGTGGGCGGCCGGGCACGCCGAGGACGCCCTGCACATCCCCATGAGCGAGTTCGTGGACCGCTACGACGAGGTGACCGAGGCGGTCGGCGGCGGTCGCCGGGTGCATGTGGTGTGCCGGGTCGGCGGGCGCTCCGCGCAGGTCACCCAGTACCTGATCGGCCATGGTTTCGACGCGGTGAACGTCGACGGCGGGATGCTCGCCTGGGAGGCCGCCGGCCGCCCCCTGATCGCCGACTCCTCCGACCCGGCCCACATCCTCTGACGCCGCCGAGGCCCGGCGCCGGTCAGGGCTGACGCCGGGCGGAGCCGATTTCGGCGACGGCCGGCGCCGGGCCGCGGGTGAGGCCGAGGCGGTGGGCCTGTGCCATGGCGGCCGGTCGCCGGGGGCGGGGAGCGGGGCCCGCGCTTACGTCGTCGGGTCGCCGCAGGTGGTGTCGGCCAGGAGCGCGCCGAGCTCCTCCTCGTGGGCGGACGCGGGGCCGAGCGCCAGCTCCCAGTGCTTGGCCCAGGCGTGATACCGGTGCAGCGGGTAGTCGACGTCCGCGCCGAACCCGCCGTGCAGATGCTGCGCCGTCTGGACGGCCCGGCGCACCCCCCGCGCCGCCCAGATCTTCGCCACGGCGACATCCGCGGCGACCGGCAGCGCGCCGTCGGAGTCGTTCCCCGAACCGCCCGCCGAGGTGTCGCCCGGCGCGGGGTCGTCCGCCGTGTCGTTTCCCACGCCGTCCGCCGCGCCCAGGCGCCACGCGGCCTGCCACATGGTCGCCTCCATGGCCCGCAGATCGATGTAGCGATCGGCGGCCTGCATCGCGACCGCCTGGAACGTCGCGAGCGGATGCCCGAACTGCTCCCGCTTGCCCGTGTAGTCGCCGGCCATGGCCAGCACCCGTTCGCCGACCCCCAGCGCGAGAGCGCAGACCCCGCAGGTGAGCAGCGCCCGCAGCCAGGGCCATGCGCCGTCCGCCGTGATCATCCGGTGGTCGGCGACCGTGGCCCCGTCCAGCCGGACCTCCGCGCAGCGCTCACCGGTGGTGGAGTACTGCTCCGCCGTTTCCACACCGTCCCCGCCGGGAGCCAGGAGCGCGAGCACCGTCGCCCCCGCCGCCGTGTGCGCGGGGATCAGCATCAGGTCGGCCGTACGCGCCCAGGGGACCGCCGTCTGCAGGCCGTCGAGCGTCCACAGCCCGCCCCCGCGCCGGGCCTCGACGGCGAGCTCCGCCCCGTCGTGGCCGGTCCGACCGCTGCTCGCCACGGTCAGGACCAGCTCGCCCCGTACCACCCGCGGCAGGATCTCCTCGCGCAGCCGAGCGCCGCCGTGGCGCTGCACCGCCCACGCCGCGGCGGCCGTCTCCAGCAGCGGGACGCGGGCCAGCACGGCGCCCGCTTCCCGCAGCACCGCGCAGAGCGCGACCGGGTCCAGGCCCGACCCACCGTGCTCCGGCGCCAGGTTGAGCCCCAGCAGATCCGCGTCGGCGAGCCTGCGCCACAACGGCCGGTCGAAGTCCTCGGCGACCGCCCCGGGAACCATGACCGGGCTGGGCACGGAGTCCGGCGCCACACCGGCGAACACCGCCCGCGCCGCCTCGGCCGCCGCCTGCTGCTCCTCGGAGAAGGTGAAGTCCACTGCTCGACCTCCGCACCCGACGGGACGTGCTGACGAGGCGTCAAGGTAGAACAGGTTCCAGGAATTGTGAACGGCCCGGCGAGGAACGGATGGCCGAGCGGGGGAGGGGCGAGGAACGGACGGCCGAGGGACGGACGGCCGAGGGAGGGGTCAGCGGTCGAAGTCCAGCTCCACCTCGTTCGTCAGCGGATGCGACTGGCATGCCAGCACATAGCCCGCGTCCACCTCGTCGGGCTCCAGGGCGAAGTTGCGGTCCATCCGCACCTCGCCGCCCACCAGGAACGCCCGACACGTGCCGCACACCCCGCCCTTGCAGGCGTAGGGCGCGTCGGCGCGGTTGCGCAGCACGGTCTCCAGCAGGGACTCGCCGTCCCTGACCGGCCACCTCCCGGACCGCCCGTCCAGCGTCGCCGTGACCTCGCTGTGCTCGGGCGAGGTCGCCGCCCCGGCCGTCGCGGGCCCGGCCGTACCGCCCTCGTCGACGTGGAAGATCTCCTGATGGACCCGGGAGCGCTCCACCCCCAGGGCGCTCAACGCCCGCTCACCGGCGGCCACCAGCCCGTGCGGCCCGCACAGGAACCAGCCGTCGATCTCCTTCACCGGCAGCAGCGCGGGCAGCAGCCGGGTCAGCCGCTCCTCGTCGAGGCGCCCCGAGGCGAGGCCGCTGTGCGTCTCCTCCCGGGAGAGCACCGGCACCAGCTGGAACCGGTCCGGCCAGCGGTCCTTGAGGTCGGCGACCTCGTCCAGGAACATCGTCGACGCCGCCGTGCGATCGCTGCGTATGAGACAGAACCGGGCGCCCGGCTCCCGGGCCAGCAGCGTCGAGACCATCGACAGCACCGGGGTGATGCCGCTGCCGCCGACCACGGCGGCGAAGTGCCCCGGGGCGGGCTCCAGCACGAACCGGCCCACCGGGGTCATCGCCTCCACCGTGTCCCCGACGGCCAGCTCCTTGAGCGCGAAGGTGGAGAACTCCCCGCCGTCCACCAGTCGTACCCCGACCCGAAGGGTGCGCGGCCCCTCCTCCCCGGCGGGCCCGCACAGGGAGTAGGTGCGGCGGATCTCCGTGCCGTCCCGGGCGCGGCGGCGCAGGGTCAGATGCTGGCCCGGGGCGTAGCGGTACGCCTCCCGCAGCTCGGGCGGCACGGCCAGGGTCACGGCGACCGAGTCGTCGGTGAGCCGCTCCACGCCGGCCACCGGCAGTGGGTGGAAGGCCCCGGGGCGGACGGTGGCCATTCACGCCTCCTTGAAGTGGTCGAACGGCTCGCGGCAGGTCTCGCACCGCCGCAGCGCCTTGCAGGCGGTGGAGGAGAACCGGCTGAGCAGCGTGGTCTCGGTGGAGCCGCAGCGCGGGCAGCGCACCGCGAGGGCGACGGGCACGGGCCCGGCCGGCGGCCCGCCGGGGCGGGGCGGGGCGATGCCGAACTCCTGGAGCTTTCTGCGGCCCTCGGCGGTGATCGCGTCGGTGCTCCAGGGCGGGGAGAGCACCGTGCGGACGGCGACCTCGGGTATGCCGTGCTCCCGCAGGGTCCGCTCGATGTCCGCCGCCATCGTCTCCACGGCCGGGCAGCCGGTGTAGGTGGGGGTCAGCTCGACCTCCACGCGGCCGGGGCCGAGCACCCGGACCCCGCGCAGCACTCCGAGCTCCTCCAGGGTGAGGACCGGCAGTTCGGGGTCGGGCACCGCGCCGGCCAGCTCGCGCAGCCTCTCCTCCAGCGCGGTCGCGCGCCCGCCGGTGCTCGCGCGTCCGCCCGTGCTCGCGCACTCGTCCGCGGTCGTGTGCTCGTCGGTCACCATGTCGCCCCCGGGTGGCTGCGGTGCAGATGCTGCATCTCGGCGAGCATCCGGCCGAACGGCTCGGTGTGCAGGCCCTGGCGGCCCGCCCCGGCCGACCAGGCGCCGCGCTGGGGGCCCTCGGGCCGGCGGAGCGTGGCCCGGTCGAGCACCGAGGCGAGGGAGGCCGTCCAGCGCTCGCGCAGGGCCTCGGCGTCCGCCTCGGTGTCCAGGCCGGCCAGCCCCTCGATCGGTTCGAACAGCTCGCCGGTGAACCGCCACAGGGCGTCCAGTCCGCGCTGGGCCCGCTCATGGCTCTCGGCCGTGCCGTCCCCGAGCCGCAGCATCCAGTGCTCGGCGTGGTCGCGGTGGTAGGCCACCTCCTTGACCGCCTTGGCGGCCAGCGGGGCGAAGGGGCCGTCCCCGTGCGCGAGCCGGCCGTAGAGCAGCTCCTGATAGGTGGAGAAGTACAGCTGCCGGGCCATGGTGTGGGCGAAGTCGCCATTGGGCTGCTCGACCAGCTGCACGTTGCGGAACTCCCGCTCCTCGCGCAGAAAGGCGAGCTCGTCCTCGTCACCGGCCTGCGACAGCAGCACGCGGGCCTGGCCCAGGAGATCGAGGGCGATATTGGCGAGCGCGACCTCCTCCTCCAGCACCGGGGCGTTGCCCGCCCACTCCGCCAGCCGGTGGGAGAGCACCAGCGCGTCGTCCCCCAGGGCGAGCGCCGCCGCGCGGTCCGTGGACCCCGTCACAGGTGCCGCACCCCCTCCGGGATGTCGTAGAAGGTCGGATGCCGATACGGCTTGTCGGCGGCGGGGTCGAAGAAGGGGTCCTTCTCGTCCGGTGAGGAGGCGGTGATCGCGGTGGACGGCACTACCCAGATCGAGACGCCCTCCGACCGCCGGGTGTAGAGGTCCCGGGCGTTGCGCAGGGCCATCTCGGCGTCCGGCGCGTGCAGGCTTCCCGCGTGGGTGTGCGACAGCCCCCGCCTGCCGCGGATGAACACCTCCCACAGCGGCCAGTCCGAGTCGATCACGCCGCCGCCCCCTTCCCCTGCCGCTCCTGCTGCTGATGCCGACCGTGCGGCCCGTGTTTGGCGGCGTGGGCCGCGGCGGCCTCGCGCACCCAGGCGCCTTCCTCATGGGCCCGGCGCCGGCGCCCTATCCGCTCCTCGTTGCACGGCCCGTTGCCGCGCAGCACCTCCTGGAACTCCGTCCAGTCGATGGGGCCGAAGTCGTAGTGCCCCCGCTCCTCGTTCCAGCGCAGCTCGGGGTCGGGGAGGGTCAGCCCGAGGGCCTCGGCCTGGGGGACGCAGATGTCCACGAAGCGCTGGCGCAGCTCGTCGTTGGAGTGCCGTTTGATCTTCCAGGCCATGGAGCGCGCGGAGTGCGACGACTGCTCGTCCGGCGGACCGAACATCATCAGCGAGGGCCACCACCAGCGGTCGACGGCGTCCTGGGCCATGGCGTGCTGGGCCTCGGTGCCCCGGCTGAGGGTGAGCAGCAGCTCGAATCCCTGGCGCTGGTGGAAGGACTCCTCCTTGCAGATCCTCACCATCGCCCGCGCGTAGGGGCCGTACGAGCAGCGGCACAGGGGCACCTGGTTGGTGATCGCGGCGCCGTCCACGAGCCAGCCGATGGCCCCGACGTCCGCCCAGGTCAGCGTGGGGTAGTTGAAGATCGAGGAGTATTTCTGGCGGCCGGAGTGCAGCTTGTCGAGGAGCTCCTCGCGGCCGGTGCCCAGGGTCTCCGCCGCGCTGTAGAGATAGAGGCCGTGGCCCGCCTCGTCCTGCACCTTGGCGATCAGGATGGCCTTGCGGCGCAGCGAGGGGGCGCGGGTGATCCAGTTCGCCTCCGGCTGCATGCCGATGATCTCCGAGTGCGCGTGCTGGGCGATCTGCCGCACCAGCGTGGCCCGATAGGCGTCGGGCATCCAGTCGCGCGGCTCGATCCGTTCGTCCGCCGCCAGGGCCGCCTCGAAGGCGGCCTCCCGGGCGCTGTCGTGGGCGCCCTCCTGGGCACTTTCGCGGGCACCTTCGCGAGTGTTCGCGTCCGCCGCGCTCCGTGCGTCGCCACCGGCGGCACCGACCGTGTCCAGCGCTGTCATCCCCCGTCTCCTCACTGACGTGATCAACTTCCCGGGCAACCGACCGACCGATCGTTCGGTTCAATGGTGAGCGGGGAGCCGTAGGGTGTCAAGCCTGTGGATAACCTGGGCCGCGCCCGCCCCGGAGCCGGCGCGCGGCCCTCCCCGGTGTCCGCCGGTGCCCGCCCGCGCACACCGGGCGCTGTCCCGGGCGGCCGCGGCTGAGTACCGTTCCGCTTCTGAGGCACATGTTTCAGCGACGAGTGGCGGGCGCCGCCGGACGGCGGGCGTCCGCGGCGACGGGCGGGACCGGGACGGCCCCGGGAGCGGGCCAGGGGAAGGGCGGCATGGAGCAACACGACGGCAGCGCCGGCACGGGACGACGGTCCCCCGGCGGCGGAGGCATCGCCGCGCTCTCGCTCCCCTCACGCATCGTCGTGGCCGTGGCCGTGCTGGCCGTGGCCGCGGCCGTCGCCGTCCACCTGGGGATGGTCTTCCTGCATGTGGCACCGGCGAACACGGTCTCCAAGCAGCACGCCAAGACCATCGACGAGTACATCTACCCGGAGTTCGAACAGAACTGGAAGCTGTTCGCGCCCAACCCGCTGCAGCAGAACATCGCCGTACAGGCCCGGGCCCAGATCCGTACCGCCACCGGTGAGCTGCGCACCACGGAGTGGAAGGACCTCTCCGCGCAGGACGGCGCGGCCATCCGGGGCAACCTGCTGCCCAGCCACACGCAGCAGAACGAGCTGCGCCGGGCCTGGGACTTCTTCACCGGCTCGCACGACGCCGAGAACCGGCCCAACGGTCTGCGCGGCAAGCTCTCCGAGGAGTACATACGGCGGATCGTGATGCTCCGGTTCAGCCGCGAGCGGGAGCCCGGCACCGTGGTCCGGGTCCAGGTCCGCTCCGCCACCACCGCCGTCGCCCCGCCGCCGTGGAGCGACGAGAAGATCGATACGAACCCGTCCTACCGCGAGTACCCCTGGTGGCCGGTCGGTGACGCCGACCGGCCCGGCACGGACGGGGTGGGCCGCACGGACGACTCCGCGGCGGCGGACGGCGCGCGGCTCGCGAAGGGAACCACCCGATGACGAACCAGCCTTCCCCGGGGCGCCCCTCGATACCGCCCGCGGCCGCGGGCGCCGCGACGGAGCCCGACGCGACGCACTCCACCGGTCAGCTCTCCACCGAACAGCGTGCCACCGCACAGCACCCCACCGAACAGCGCCCCGCCGCACCCGCCCCCGGCACGCCCTGGCGGCGGCTGCCCGCCACCTGGGCGGGCGCGGTCTCCCGGGGCCTGGCCCAGGTCCTCGCCCGGCCCCTCGGCCCCCATCAGACGGCCGTGGTGCGGATCGGATTCGCCTTCACCTGGCTCTGCTTCCTGCTCCGCGAGTGGCCGTACCGCCATGAGCTCTACGGCCCCGGCGGCCCGTGGAGCTGGGACATGGCGCGCCAGTTCATCGGCACCAACGACGCCTTCACCCTGCTGATGTGGTCCCACGGCCGGGGCTGGTTCGAGGCCGTCTACGCCCTCGCCCTCGTCTCCAGCGCGCTGTTGATGGTCGGCTGGCGCACCCGCACCATGTCGGTGCTCTTCATGGTCGGCGTGCTGTCGCTGCAGAACCGCAGCATCCTCATGGGCGACGGCGGCGACAACGTCATCCACCTGGTGTCCCTCTACCTCGTGCTGACCCGGTGCGGGGCGGTGTGGTCCCTGGACGCGCGCCGCCGCGCCCGCGCCGCCGCGACCACGCCCGGGGCGCGGGCGTACGAGGGGCCCGGGGAGCCCGGTCGGGACCTCACCGGTCTCGTCCTCTGGGCCGTGCTCGGCCTCGCTCTCGCCACCGTCACCCTGCTCGGGCAGCTCAGCACCGGCTGGGCGCTGGTCTTCTGGGGCCTGTGGGCGGCGCACGCCCTCTGGTGGGCGGCGGTCCGGCACGCCCGCGACCGCGGCGGGCCCACCGAGGCCGTGACCGTCCTGGACACCCTCGCCAACCTCGCGCACAACGGCGCCCTGCTGGTGATCATGGTGGAGGTCTGTCTGATCTACGCCACCGCCGGCTGGTACAAGGTGCAGGGCTCCCGGTGGCAGGACGGCACCGCGCTGTTCTACCCCATGAATCTGGACTACTTCTCGCCCTGGCCCGCGCTCTCCGACGCGCTCGGCAGCAGTGGGCTGATGGTCATGGTGATCACCTACGGCACGGTGATCGTCCAGGTCGCGTTCCCGTTCACCCTCTTCAACCGCCGGGTGAAGAACGTGCTGCTGGTGGTCATGATGGTCGAGCACGCGGCCATCGCGGTCGTGCTCGGGCTGCCGTTCTTCTCGCTCGCCATGATCGCGGCGGACGCGGTCTTCCTGCCCACCGGCTTTCTGCGGGGGCTCGGCGCCCGGGTCGGCCGGGGCACGCGCCGGCTGTTCCCCCACCGGGCCCCGGCCGTCCTGCCCGGCCCCCGCTCCGGCGACACCGGCGCCGATGCAGGCACGGACACCGGCGCCGGCACGAACGGTGACCCGAGCACCGGCACCGGCGCCAACCCCGACGCCAACCCCGACCCCAACGCCGACGGCGACACCGACACCCGCACCCGCCCAGACAACGGCGGTGCGGAGGCGTCCGGGGCCACCGTCCCCGGGACCGTAGGCTTCAGGCCATGACCGAGGACGGAACGGACGCGGCCCAGGGCGCCGTACGCACCTGGCGGGACCACGCCGGGGACGCCGTGCTGCTCGACGGCTTCCACGCCCTCAAGCACGCCCTGCGGTTCGGCGCACGGCCGCGGGTGGCCGTGACCTGCGACCGGGCGGCCCTGCTCGCGCTCACCACCGAGCTCGCCCCCGATCTGCTGGACACGATCGCCGCGTCCGTCGTGGAGGTGCCCACCGCCACCCTGCGGGACCTGGTGCCGCGGGTGCACCCGACGGGCGTGGCCGCCCTGGCCGACCGGCCGGACGCGCGGGCCCAGCGCGCCCTCCTCGCCGCGCGGCCCTGGCAGGCGCCGGTGGTCGTCCTGGACAACCCCCGCAACCTCGGCAATGTCGGCGCCGTGGTCCGGCTGGCGGCCGGCATGGGCGCCACCGGCGTGGTCACCCTCGGCGATCTCGACCCCTGGCACCCCAACGGGGTGCGGGCCGGCGCCGGACTGCACTACGCGACGGCGGTCGAGCGGCTGACCCTGGACGAGCTGCCGGACGGCCCCCTCTACGCCCTGGACCCGGAGGGCGCGGACATCCGCTCCACCACCATCCCCGACGACGCCCTGATCGCGTTCGGCTCGGAGCGGCACGGCATCTCGCCCGAACTGCGGGCCCGCGCCGACGGTCTGCTGGCCCTGCCCATGCGTGCCCAGGTCTCCAGCTACAACCTGGCCACCAGCGTGGCCATGACCCTGTACCACTGGAAGTCCTGACCCCGCGCGGGCCGCCCGCCCCTCGTGATCGCGCCCTACGCCGGGCGGCGGACCTCCACCATCCGGAAGCGGTTCGCCACGAACGCCCCGTCGCACAGCGCCGCGTTCGCCGCCGGGTTGCCGCCCGAGCCATGGAAGTCGGAGAACGCCGCGGTCTGGTTCACATAGACCCCGCCGGTGAGGTTCAGCGACAGCTGGGCGCACTCCTCCAGGCAGGCGTCCTCGATCAGCCGCTCGGCGTCCGCCGACGTGGTGTACGCGCCGACCGTCATCGCGCCCTTCTCCCGGACCGTGCGGCGCAGCAGTTCCACGGCGTCGGCCGTGGAGTCGACCGCCACCGCGAAGGCCACCGGGCCGAAGCACTCCGACATGTAGGCCGCCTCGGCGTCCGGTTTGGCGCCGTCCAGCTTCACGATCACCGGGGTGCGGACCGTGGCGCCGGGGAAGTCGCCATGGGTCACCTCGCGGGAGGCGAGGGCCACCTCGCCCAGCCCGGCCGCGGCCTCCAGCCGCTCCTTGACCTGGGGGTTGACCAGCGCGCCCAGTACGGCCGTGGCCCGCGCGTCGTCGCCCAGCAGCCCCTCCACGGCCGCCGCCAGGTCCGTGACCACCTCGTCGTACGACTTCGGGCCGGCGTCGGTGGTGATCCCGTCGCGCGGGATCAGCAGGTTCTGCGGGGTGGTGCACATCTGGCCGCTGTACAGCGACAGGGAGAAGGCCAGGTTGCCGAGCATCCCGCGGTAGTCGTCCGTGGAGTCGATGACGACCGTGTTGACGCCGGCCTTCTCGGTGAAGACCTGCGCCTGGCGGGCGTTGGCCTCCAGCCAGTCGCCGAAGGCGGAGGAGCCGGTGTAGTCGATGACGCGGATCTCCGGGCGCACGGCGAGCGTCTTGGCCAGGCCCTCGTCGGGGCGCTCGGCGGCCAGGCACACCAGGTTGGGGTCGAACCCGGCGTCGCGCAGCGCCTCGCGGGCCACCCGCACGGTCAGGGCGAGCGGCAGTACGGCCCGCGGATGCGGCTTGACCAGGACGGGGTTGCCGGTGGCCAGCGAGGCGAAGAGCCCGGGGTAGCCGTTCCAGGTGGGGAAGGTGTTGCAGCCGATGAGCAGCGCGATGCCGCGCGGCACGGGCGTGAACGCCTTGCGGAGGGTCAGCGGGTCGCGTTTGCCCTGGGGCTTGGACCACTCGGCCGTCTCGGGGGTGCGGGTCTGCTCGACGTAGGCGTACGCCACCGCTTCCAGGCCCCGGTCCTGCGCATGGGGGCCGCCCGCCTGAAAGGCCATCATGAACGCCTGTCCCGAGGTGTGCATCACGGCGTGGGCGAACTCGTGCGTGCGGCCGTTGATGCGGGAGAGGATCTCCAGGCAGACCAGGGCGCGGGTCTCGGGCCCGGCCTGCCGCCAGGCCGGCATCGCCTCCCGCATGGCGGGGAGCAGGGCGCCGGTGTCGGGGTGCGGATACTCCACGCCCAGCTCCACGCCGTAGGGCGAGACCTCGTCTCCCGTCCAGCCGTCCGTGCCCGGCTGGTCGAGCTCGAACCGGGTGCCGCGCAGGGCGTCGAAGGCCGCCTGGCCCTCGGCCGGCCCCAGGCTCCCGGGCGCGCCGCCCTCGCCGTACGCCTTCGGGTGCTCGGGGAAGGGCGACCAGTAGGCGCGGCTGCGGATCGCCTCCAGGGCCTGGTCGAGGGTCGGTCGGTGCTTCTCGATCAACTGGAGGGCGGTGAGCTCGGCGGCCATCGCAGACCAACTCCTCATCGAGCTGTCAGGACAGGGCAGGGACAACACGGCTAGATTAACCGAACGATCGGTCGGGACAAGAGGGCCCGGCGAACCTGTGGACAACTCACGCTCCGGGAGGATCAGCGGCATGAGCGCACTCGACCGCGCGGCCACCGTCGCCGTCGTCGGAACCGGCACCATGGGGCAGGGGATCGCGCAGGTCGCGCTGGTGTCCGGGCACCCCGTACGGCTCTACGACGTCGCCCCCGGCCGGGCCGCCGTCGCCGTGGACGCCATCGCGGCCCGCCTCGACCGGCTCGTGGAGAAGGGCCGGCTGAGCGCCGCCGAACGCGACGCGGCGCGGGGCCGGCTGAGCGCCGTCGGCGAGCTCGCCGCCCTGGCGGACGCGGGCCTGGTGATCGAGGCGGTGGTCGAGGACATGGGTGCCAAGCAGCAGCTGTTCAGCGCCCTGGAGGCGCTGGTCGCCGAGGAGTGCCTGCTGGCCACCAACACCTCCTCGCTCTCGGTCACCCGGATCGCGGGCACCCTGCGACGGCCCGGCCGCTTCGTCGGCCTGCACTTCTTCAACCCCGCGCCCGTACTGCCCCTGGTCGAGGTGGTCAGCGGCCACGCCACCGACGAGGCCGCCGCCGAGCGGGCGTACGCCACCGCCGCCGCCTGGGGCAAGACGCCCGTACGGTGCTCCGACACCCCCGGGTTCATCGTCAACCGGGTGGCCCGCCCGTTCTACGCCGAGGCGTTCGCCGTGTACGAGGAGGGGGGCGCGAGCCCGGCCACCCTCGACGCCGTACTGCGCGAGTCCGGCGGTTTCCGGATGGGCCCGTTCGAGCTGACCGACCTCATCGGGCAGGACGTCAACGCGGCCGTCAGCCACTCCGTGTGGGAGGCGTTCCTGTACGACCCGAAGTTCACCCCCTCGCTCGCCCAGCGGCGGCTGGTCGACGCGGGACTGCACGGCCGCAAGTCCGGCCGCGGCTGGTACGACCACGCCGAGGGCGCGCCCCGGGCCGAGCCGCACACCGCCGCCCCCGAGCAGGCGCCGGCCGAGGTCGCGGTCCAGGGCGACCTCGGGCCCGCCGCGGAGCTCGTGCCCCTGATGCGCGAGGCGGGCATCGCGGTCACCGTCGCCGAGCGGCCCCCGGGCGACGCCTCCGGCTCCCCCGGCGTCTCCGGCGCCCCTGGTGCCTCCGGCCCCTCCGGCGAGCCCGCCGGCGCCCTTCTGCTGCCGGACGGCACCCGGCTGTCGCTCACCGACGGCCGCCCGGCGACCCTGGACGGCGCCGGCCGCCGGATCGTCTTCGACCTCTGCCTCGACTACCGCTCCGCGACCCGGGTCGCCCTGGCGCCCGCGGACGCCGTGGCGCCGCGGGGCCTGGCCGACGCCATCGGCCTCTTCCAGGCCCTGGGCAAGCGCGTGAGCGTCCTGCCGGACCTCCCCGGGCTGATCGTGGCCCGGACCGTCGCCCGGATCGTCGACATCGCCGCGGACGCGACGCTGCGCTCGGTCGCCTCGGGGGCCGACATCGACACCGCCATGCGCCTCGGGGTGAACTACCCCCTCGGCCCGCTGGCCTGGGGCGACCGGCTCGGCGCCCGCTGGGTGACCGGGCTGCTCGACGCCCTCCACGCCACCTGGCCCGGCGGTCGCTACGCGCCGTCCCCGCTGCTGCGGCGGTGCGCGGCCACCGGCCGCCCGCTGTCCCACCCGGGGAACGAGCGCGGCGAAGGCGCGGGATAATCATGGACATGAGCGAGCCCGGCAGCCGCGCCACGAGTCCCCGGCGCGACACCTACACGCCCGAGTCGCTGCTCGCGGTCGCCGTCCAGGTGTTCAACGAGCGCGGTTACGACGGCACGTCCATGGAGCACCTGTCCCGGGCCGCCGGGATCTCCAAGTCCTCGATCTACCACCACGTCCGGTCCAAGGAGGAGCTGCTCCGGCTGGCGCTCAGCCGCGCGCTCGACGGGCTGTTCGCCGTACTCGACGAGCCGGGCGCCGGGCAGGGGCGCGCGATCGAACGGCTGGAGTACGTCACCCGCCGCACCGCAGAGGTGCTCATGGCCGAGCTGCCCTACGTCACTCTGCTGCTGCGGGTGCGCGGCAACACCGACACCGAGCGGTGGGCCATGGAGCGCCGCCGGGAGTTCGACCACGAGGTGGCAGAACTGCTCAAGAAGGCCGCCGCCGACGGAGACCTGCGCACCGACGTGGACGCGCGGCTGGCCACCCGGCTGCTCTTCGGGATGATCAACTCGATAGTGGAGTGGTACCGGCCGGAGCGCGGCGGCAGCGCGGGCAGCGAGGAAGTGGCCGAGGCGGTCATCGTCACGGCGTTCGCAGGACTGCGGGCGACGCCCGGCGCGCATCAGTCCTGACCGCTGCCCGGCCCCGGCCCACGGTCGGATGCGCGGTCCCGGCCCATGGTCGGAAGGCTCACAGGCCCGGGTCCATGGACAGATCGGTCTCCTCGAACACCAGCAGCGTGCGCGTGCTGAGCACCTCGGGTATCGACTGGATGCGGGTGAGCACCAGCTCCCGCAGGGCCCGGTTGTCCTCGGTGTGCACCAGGAGCAGCACATCGAAGTCGCCGCTGACCAAGGCGATGTGCGCGGCGCCCGGCAGTTCCCGGAGCTGTTCGCGCACCGCCCGCCAGGAGTTCTGCACGATCTTCAAGGTGATGTACGCGGACGCCCCGTACCCCGCCCGCTCGGGGTCGATCCGGGTGCTGAACCCGCGTATCACGCCGTCGTCGATCAGCCGGTTGATCCGGGCGTAGGCGTTGGCGCGCGAGACGTGCACCCGCTCGGCCACGGACCGTATCGAGGCGCGCCCGTCCGTGCTCAGCATGCGCAGGATCGCCCGGTCGATGGCGTCCAGCGAGCGCGCTGACCGGCGCGCCTCCCCCTCCCGGCCGCTGTCGGCCATCCGTTCAGCAGCCATCCCCCTGCGCCTCCCCTGCATGGACGTCCTGTCCTCATCTCAGGGCCCGGGGAACCGTTTGTCCACAGGCCGACGGCGCCTGTAGCCAAAATGTGCTGGCGACCGAACAATCGGTAGGGAGGGGCGTACCACCCGCGCGCCCCTCGTCAGGCCCGTCCCGCCCCCCTGGCTCATCGGCTCGGGGACATCCAGGAGGTGCTCGCGCGGGTCGTACCCGGTGTGCCAGTCGCCGCGCAGCAGGGTCAGGGCGCGCACCGGGTCGAGGCCGCGG
>NZ_JBPQTV010000043.1:0-29165 GCF_051386515.1 Streptomyces sp. URMC 123
CGGGGGCCGCGGGGGCCGGCGGGGCGTTCTCTATGCTCACCGCATGACGGAGAACACGGAGAACACCCCGCTGGCCCCCGAGGACCGCAAGATCATTACGCTGGCCCGCTCCGCCCGCGCCCGCAACGGCGTGGCCGAGGGCGCGGCCGTGCGCGACGAGACCGGCCGCACCTATGTCGCCGGCACCGTCGAGCTCGACTCGCTCCGGCTGAGCGCGCTGCGCACCGCCGTCGCGATGGCCGTGGCCAGCGGCGCCACCTCGCTGGAGGCCGCCGCCGTGGTCACCGAGGCCGATGCCCCCGCCGACGCCGACCGCGCCGCCGTACGGGACCTGGGCGGCCCGGCGACGCCCGTCCTGCTCGCGGGCCCCGACGGGGCGCTGCGCGGCACCGTCACGGCGGGCTGACCGCACCGCCGACGGCTCTGGTCGGCGCGGCCACGGGCATCGGGGAGAATGGACGCCATGAGTGACCGTTCCCCTCAGTCCCAGGCCGCGCCCCAGGCGCCCGCTCACCGCGCCGGTTTCGCCTGCTTCGTCGGCCGCCCCAACGCGGGCAAGTCGACCCTGACCAACGCGCTGGTGGGGACGAAGGTGGCGATCACCTCCAACCGGCCGCAGACCACCCGGCACACCGTGCGCGGCATCGTGCACCGCCCGGACGCCCAGCTCGTCCTCGTCGACACCCCGGGCCTGCACAAGCCCCGGACCCTGCTCGGCGAGCGCCTCAACGACGTGGTCCGCACCACCTGGGCCGAGGTCGACGTCATCGGCTTCTGCCTGCCGGCCGACCAGAAGATCGGCCCCGGCGACCGCTTCATCGCCAAGGAGCTCGCGGGCATCAAGAAGACCCCGCGGATCGCCATCGTCACCAAGACCGACCTGGTCGACTCCAAGCGCTTGGCCGAGCAGCTCGTCGCCATCGACCAGCTGGGACGGGAACTCGGCATCGAGTGGGCCGAGATCGTCCCCGTGTCGGCCACCGGCGACAAGCAGGTCTCGCTCCTCGCCGACTTGCTCGTGCCGCTGCTCCCCGAGGGCCCCGCGCTCTACCCCGAGGGCGACCTCACCGACGAGCCCGAGCAGATCATGGTCGCCGAGCTGATCCGCGAGGCGGCCCTGGAGGGCGTGCGCGACGAGCTGCCGCACTCGATCGCCGTCGTGGTCGAGGAGATGCTGCCGCGCGAGGGGCGGCCGGCGGACCGGCCGCTGCTCGACATCCACGCCAACGTCTACATCGAGCGGCCCAGCCAGAAGGGCATCATCATCGGCCCCAAGGGCGCCCGCCTCAAGGAGGTCGGGACGAAGTCCCGGCAGCACATCGAGGCGCTGCTCGGCACCCCGGTCTTCCTCGACCTGCACGTCAAGGTGGCCAAGGACTGGCAGCGCGACCCCCGCCAGCTGCGCAAGCTGGGCTTCTGAGGCCCCCGGGGTTCACGCACGGGGCCGCGGGGCTCCCCGCCCCGGCGTGCGGCCGCCCCGGCGGCTACGCGCCCTCCTTGAGGACCCGCGTGATCAGCTCCCGCTCCTCCTCCGAGAGGCGCGGATCGGCCGTGCGCACCGTCCGGCCGTCGACCGTGATCTCGTAGCCGAAGCCGTCCGGCACGCCCAGCGGCGTCCCGGGCGGCGGCGCGTCCCGGGCGCGGCGCAGCACCCGCTCGGCCAGCGCCTCCCACTCCCGCGCGTCGCAGCGCCCCGCCGTGTCGACCACGGCGCGGCGCTCGATCCCGGCGAAACCACCGGTCCGTACGACCTCGATTCGCATACGGGCATCCCTACCCCTGCGGCGGCCGGGCTACGGACCGCCGCGGGGGTGGGAACGGAACTTTTCAGGCCGTTTCGACGCCCACCCGCTGCCATGCCTTGAGCACGGCCTCGTGCACGTCCCCCTCGCCGTAGCGGGCGCGCGCCGCGGCCACCGTGAGCCGGGCGAAGTCCGAGAACTCCGCGTCCGCGGCCAGCCGGCCGCCGGTGAGGACGTCGTACCAGACCTGCCCGGCCCGCTCCCAGGCGTGCCCGCCGAGGTCCGTGGCCAGCAGGTAGAAGGCGTGGTTGGGGATGCCGGAGTTGATGTGCACCCCGCCGTTGTCGCGGCCGGTGCGGACGTAGCCGTCCATGGTCGCCGGCTGCGGGTCCCGGCCGAGCACGTCGTCGTCGTACGCCGTCCCCGGGGCCTTCAGGGAGCGCAGCGCCACGCCCGTGACGCGCGGCGCCAGCAGCCCGGCGCCGATCAGCCAGTCCGCCTGCTCGGCGGTCTGCCCGAGGGCGTACTGCTTGACCAGTGAGCCGATGACGTCGGAGACCGACTCGTTGAGCGCCCCGGACTGGCCGAAGTACTCCAGGTTCGCGGTGTACTGGGTGACGCCGTGGGCCAGTTCGTGGCCGATGATGTCCACCGCGACGGTGAAGTCGAGGAAGACCTCGCCGTCCCCGTCGCCGAACACCATGCGCTCGCCGTCCCAGAAGGCGTTCCCGTACTGCTCGCCGTAGTGGACGGTGGCGTTCAGCGGCAGCCCCGAGCCGTCGATGGAGTCGCGCCCGAAGGCCGAGAGCAACAGCTCGAAGGTGGCGCCGAGGCCGCTGTAGGCGCGGTTGACGGTGGCGTCCGCGCCGGGCGGCTCGCCCTCCCGGCGCACCACCACGCCGGGCAGCCGCTCGCTCCCCTGGGCGTCGTGGACGGTGCGGCGGGGGGCTCCGGTGGCGGTGACATCGGCGGCGACGGCGGGAGCGCCGATGACGGTGGTCAGCCGGCGGCGGGTGCGCTGCGCGGCGTCCTTCTCCAGGGTGCGGCGGGCGGGCCCGGCGATCGCCGGGTCGTCGGCGCGGGCGAGCTTGTCGAGGACATGGGGCGGCACGATCGTGCAGAACACGGGCGGCGGCCCGGAGGATGAGAGATGCTGCATGCCCAAGGAATGTGGCACGCGGTCACGACCCTGTCACCGGTTGCCACCTCGATTGCTGAAATAGAGTGGTTGATCACCGTTTGCCCGTGCCAACGACCGCGTTCTGTGAACCCCTGGCGCATGCCGCGTTTCGCATAGTGATACGGGGGTGGGGCGTCCCGCGCGGCTCGGTTAGGCTGCCGCACATCATGCGTTTCGGGCTGCTTCTTCTTAGCTGCCGCGGCGAGGGCCTGTAGACACGAGGCCGACCCCCTCCCCGCGGAGTCCGGTGTTGCCCACCGCCGTCCCGTCGGCCCTCGCAGCCGCCCCGACAGGAGCCCAGCGCACATGACCTCCGCATCCGACCAGCGCGTCGGCCGCCCCACCCCCGTCACCGCCGCCACCGTCACCCAGCGGCCCTCCGGCATGCCGGTCCACAAGTACCGCCCGTACGAGGCCGTGGACATCCCGGACCGCACCTGGCCCGACAACCGCGTCACCCGCGCCCCCCGCTGGCTCTCCACGGACCTGCGGGACGGCAACCAGGCCCTGATCGACCCGATGTCCCCGGCCCGCAAGCGCGCCATGTTCGACCTGCTGGTGCGGATGGGCTACAAGGAGATCGAGGTCGGCTTCCCCTCCTCCGGGCAGACGGACTTCGACTTCGTCCGCTCGATCATCGAGGAGGGCGCGATCCCCGAGGACGTGACGATCTCCGTCCTCACCCAGGCGCGCGAGGAGCTGATCGAGCGCACCGTGGAGTCGCTGCGCGGCGCCCACCGCGCCACCGTCCACCTGTACAACGCCACCGCGCCGGTCTTCCGCCGGGTCGTCTTCCGCGGCTCCCGGGAGCAGGTCAAGGCCATCGCCACGGACGGCACTCGGCTGGTGATGGAGTACGCCGAGAAGATCCTCGGGGACGAGACGGTCTTCGGCTACCAGTACAGCCCGGAGATCTTCACCGACACCGAGCTGGACTTCGCGCTGGAGGTCTGCGAGGGCGTGATGGACGTCTGGCAGCCCGAGGAGGGCCGCGAGATCATCCTCAATCTGCCGGCCACCGTCGAGCGCTCCACGCCCTCCACCCACGCCGACCGCTTCGAGTGGATGTCGCGCCATCTGTCGCGCCGCGAGCACATCTGCCTGTCGGTCCACCCGCACAACGACCGCGGCACGGCCGTCGCCGCCGCCGAACTGGCGATCATGGCGGGCGCCGACCGGATCGAGGGCTGTCTGTTCGGCCAGGGCGAGCGCACCGGCAACGTCGACCTGGTGACCCTGGGCATGAACCTGTTCTCCCAGGGCGTCGACCCGCAGATCGACTTCTCGCAGATCGACGAGATCCGCCGCACCGCCGAGTACTGCAACCAGATGCCCGTCCACCCGCGCCACCCGTACGCGGGCGACCTGGTCTACACCGCCTTCTCCGGCTCCCACCAGGACGCCATCAAGAAGGGCTTCGAGGCCATGGCGGCCGACGCGGCGGCGGCCGGCACGACGGTCGACGACATCGAGTGGGCGGTGCCGTACCTGCCCATCGACCCCAAGGACGTGGGCCGCTCCTACGAGGCCGTGATCCGGGTCAACTCCCAGTCCGGCAAGGGCGGCATCGCCTACGTGCTGAAGAACGACCACAAGCTGGACCTGCCGCGCCGGATGCAGATCGAGTTCTCGAAGATCATCCAGGCGAAGACGGACGCGGAGGGCGGCGAGGTCAGCCCCGCGCAGATCTGGTCGGTCTTCCGGGACGAGTACCTGCCCAACCCCGACAACCCGTGGGGCCGGATCGCGCTGCGCTCGGTACGGACCACGGCCACGGCCGACGGCGGCGACGAGCTGACCGTCGAGGCCGTGGTGGACGGCGAGCCGACGCTGCTCACCGGCACCGGCAACGGCCCGATCTCGGCGTTCTTCGCCGCGCTGGGCGCCATCGGGGTCGACGCCCGGCTGCTGGACTACACCGAGCACACGATGAGCGAGGGCGCGAGCGCGCAGGCCGCCTCGTACATCGAGTGCGCCATCGACGGCCGGGTGCTGTGGGGCATCGGCATCGACGCCAACACCACGCGGGCGTCGCTGAAGGCCGTGGTCTCCGCGGTCAACCGGGCCGCGCGCGGCTGACGGGCGGCGGCGCCCGGACGAGCCGACGCGCCGACGGCGGGGCGGCCGCGCCCCGGGCCACGGTCCCTCTGACCGGCGCTTTCGAGGGACCGTGCGCCCCGCCGGGGGCGAGGGCCCCCACCATGCCCCGTACGGGGTGCTGACGGCGCATCACGCATGTGGCTAACATCACGTCCACGCGGGCGTCGTCGCCGAAGCGTCACTGCTCGACGGCGGACCGTGCAGGGACGTTTCGGGCGATCCGCCGGAGGAGCGCGAAAATGCTGCGCGTATGGGGACTGTGCACGACATGGCGCACGATCGGCGACGGCGAGTTCTTCTGCCCCGACTGCGGGGGTGACCGCAACTACCGCCGCCGCGTCGGCCGGCAGCGGCTGGTCGTGCTCGGGGTGCCCCTGCTGCCGCGCGGCACCGCCGGCCCGGTCGTCCAGTGCTCCTCCTGCCGCACCCACTTCGGCGCGGAGGTGCTCGACCACCCCACCACCACCCGCTTCTCCGCGATGCTGCGCGACGCCGTGCACACGGTCGCCCTCGCCGTCCTGGCCGCCGGCGGCACCGAGGCCCGCGCGGTCCGCGAGGCCGCCGTGGAGGCCGTGCGGCAGGCGGGCTTCAGCGACTGCACGGAGGGCCAGCTGCTGGCCCTGATCGAGGCGCTCGCCGCGGACACCGGGCGGCTGCCCGGCCCGTACAGCGAGGCGGACGCCTGCGGCGGCGCGGACGGCGGCGGCTCCGCGCTCGCCATCGAGCTCCACGAGGCGCTGGAGCCGCTGGCCCCGCACCTCGCCCCGACGGGCCGGGAGTCGATCCTGCTCCAGGGCGCGCGGATCGCCCTGGCCGACGGGCCGTACCGGCCCGCCGAGCGGGAGGCCCTGGGGGCGGTCGGGCGGGCGCTGACGATGGACCACGAGGACACGGAGCGGCTCCTCGCCGCGGCGGCCCGCACGCCCTCGTAACGAGCGCGCGCGGGGCTCGTACGGGCCCGGCACCCCGGCGACGCCGCGCGGCCCGTACGCCGCCCGCGGCCGGTCCGTACGGCGCCCGCGCTCGGGGGCCGGCGGGGCGCCGCGTCCGGGCCTGTGTGCCGGGGCGCACCCCGGCGTGCGGGACAATGGGCCCATGAGTCTGTTCCGCGACGACGGCATCGTGCTGCGCACCCAGAAGCTGGGCGAGGCGGACCGGATCATCACCCTGCTCACCCGGGGCCACGGCCGCGTCCGCGCCGTCGCCCGCGGCGTGCGCCGAACCAAGTCGAAGTTCGGCGCCCGGCTGGAGCCGTTCTCCCATGTGGACGTGCAGTTCTTCGCCCGCGGCGGCGAGCTCGTGGGCCGCGGTCTGCCGCTGTGCACCCAGAGCGAGACCATCGCCCCGTACGGCGGGCGGATCGTCACCGACTACGCCCGCTACACCGCCGGCACGGCCATGCTGGAGACCGCCGAGCGGTTCACCGACCACGAGGGCGAGCCCGCGGTCCAGCAGTACCTGCTGCTCGTCGGGGCGCTGCGCACGCTCGCCCAGGGCGACCACGAACCCCACCTCGTGCTGGACGCGTTCCTGCTGCGCTCGCTGGCCGTCAACGGCTACGCCCCCAGCTTCGACGACTGCGCCAAGTGCGGCATGCCCGGCCCCAACCGGTTCTTCTCGGTGGCGGCGGGCGGTGTGATCTGCGCGGAGTGCCGTGTGCCCGGAAGCGTCGTACCCTCTGCGGAGTCGCTGGCGCTGCTGGGCGCGCTGCTGACCGGGGACTGGGCGACCGCGGACGCCTGCGAGCCGCGGCACGTCCGCGAGGGCAACGGGCTCGTGGCCGCCTATCTGCACTGGCACCTGGAGCGGGGGCTGCGCTCGCTGCGGTACGTGGAGCAGTCCACGCCCGCCGCGCCCCGGTGACCTTCGACAACGACTAGTCCCGATTGACACGAGGAGACGTGGACCGCATGGCACGACGCGGGATTCTGGGCCGTTCCCGACGCGAGTACCGGGCACCGGACCCGCACCCGTCCGGCGCCCGGCCGCCCAAGATCCCGGGCGAGCTGGTGCCGAACCACGTCGCCATCGTGATGGACGGCAACGGCCGCTGGGCCAAGGAGCGCGGGCTGCCGCGCACCGAGGGCCACAAGGTCGGCGAGACCGTCGTGCTGGACGTCCTCAAGGGCTGTCTGGAACTCGGCGTCCAGAACCTCTCGCTCTACGCCTTCTCCACCGAGAACTGGAAGCGCTCCCCCGAGGAAGTGCGCTTTCTGATGAACTTCAACCGCGACGTCATAAAGCGGCGGCGGGACGAGATGAACGAGATGGGCATCCGCATCCGCTGGGCCGGCCGCATGCCCAAGCTCTGGAAGAGCGTCGTCAACGAGCTCCAGATCGCGGAGGAGATGACCCGCGGCAATGACGCCATGACCCTCTACATGTGCGTCAACTACGGCGGCCGGGCCGAGATCGCCGACGCGGCGGCCGCGCTCGCCCGCGACGTGCGGGCCGGCGTGCTGGACCCGGAGAAGGTCTCCGAGCGGACCTTCGCCAAGTACCTGTACCACCCCGACATGCCCGATGTGGACCTCTTCGTCCGCCCCTCGGGCGAGCAGCGCACCTCGAACTACCTGCTCTGGCAGAGCGCTTACGCCGAGATGGTCTTCCAGGACGTGCTCTGGCCGGACTTCGACCGCCGGGACCTGTGGCGGGCCTGCCTGGAGTACGCCTCCCGGGACCGCCGCTTCGGGGGCGCGATCCCCAACGAGGAGCTGCTCGCGGCCGAGCGCCGGGACGGCTGACCGGCCGCCCCGGCTCGACAGGCCGTCCCGGCCGACCGTACGGCGATGGCGCCGGCCCCTTCGCGGGTCCGGCGCCATCGTGGTTCCTGCGGTCTGTACGGGCCGTACGGCTCGTGCGTTTCGCGTCCGGGGTTACGCGGTGCTCGCGCAGTCCCCGCACGTGCCGAAGATCTCCACCGTGTGGGCGACATCCTGGAAGCCGTGCTCGGCGGCGATCGCGTCCGCCCACTTCTCCACGGCGGGGCCCTCCACCTCGACCGCCTTGCCGCACACCCGGCACACCAGATGGTGGTGGTGGTCGTCGGTGCTGCACCGGCGGTAGACGGCCTCGCCGTCGCTGGTGCGCAGCACGTCGACCTCGCCGGCGTCGGCCAGCGACTGGAGCGTGCGATAGACCGTGGTCAGGCCGACGGAGGCACCGCGGTGCTTGAGCATGTCGTGCAGTTCCTGCGCGCTGCGGAACTCGTCCACCTCGTCCAGCGCGGCCGCGACGGCGGCTCGTTGCCGGGTGGACCGGCCGCGCACTGGGGCTGTGTTGGTTTCCCGGCTTGCCGCGGTCACCACAGATGCCTCCTCAACTCGCCTACCGGTCCTTCCGCACCGCCTGCCCCATTGTGCCAGGTGACGTGCTCCCGGACGGTTGAACCCTTACGTCGTCCCCGGGCGAGGGCTCGCCGGGAGTCCTCCAGGTGCACTCTTCCCCGGTCGGTGGCGCGCCACGTCCCCGGTTCCGGCGCCGGGTCAGCGGCACGGCCAGCGCGGTGACCACGGCGAAGGCGGCGATCGCGAGCAGCACGATACTGGCGCCGGGCGGCACGTCCTCGTAGAAGGAGAAGGTGGTGCCCGCCAGCGCCACCGTGACGCCGATGCCCACCGACAGCGCCATGGTCGCGCCGAAGCCGCGGGTGGCCTGCTGGGCGGCGGCCACCGGGACCACCATCAGCGCGCTCACCAGCAGCAGGCCGACCACGCGCATGGCGACGGTGACGGTCACCGCCGCGGTGACGGCCAGCAGCAGGTTGAGGGTCCGCACCGGCAGCCCGGTGACCCGGGCGAACTCCTCGTCCTGGCAGATCGCGAAGAGCTGCCGGCGCAGCCCCAGGGTGACCAGGGCCACGAAGGCGGCCAGCAGGGCGATCGCCCACACGTCCTCGTCGGAGACGGTGGTGATCGACCCGAAGAGGTAGCTGGTGAGGTTGTTGGTGGAGCCGTTGGGGGCGAGGTTGATCAGCAGCACGCCGCCCGCCATGCCGCCGTAGAAGAGCATCGCCAGCGCCAGATCGCCGCGGGTCTTGCCGTACCAGCGGATCAGCTCCATGGCGACGGCGCCGAGCGCGGACACGACCGTGGCCGTCCACACCGGGTTGGTGCTGGTCAGCGCGCCGAGGGCGACGCCGGTGAGGGCCACGTGGCCGATGCCGTCGCCCATGATGGCCTGGCGGCGCTGGACCAGGTAGATGCCGACCGCCGGGGCCGTGACGCCCACCAGTACGGCGGCGATCAGCGCCCGCTGCATGAAGGCGTAGTTCAGGATCTCCATCAGGTGAGCAACCCCGTACGCATCGGTTCCGCACTCTCGTCGGCGTGCGGGTGGACATGGTCATGGCCCGGCAGGGCGTGCTGGCCCACGGCCTCCGGGGGCGGCCCGTCGTGCACCACGCAGCCGTCGCGCAGCACCACGGCCCGGTCGATCAGCGGCTCCAGGGGGCCCAGCTCATGGAGGACCAGCAGCACCGTCGCGCCGCCCGCGACCTGCTCGCGGAGGGTGTCGGCCAGCACCTGCTGGCTCGCCAGGTCCACGCCGGCCATCGGCTCGTCCATGATCAGCAGCTCGGGTTCGGCCGCCAGCGCGCGGGCGATCAGCACCCGCTGGTGCTGGCCGCCGGAGAGGGCGTTCACCGAGTCCTTGGCCCGGTCGGCCATGCCGACCAGCTCCAGGGCGCGGCGCACCGCGGCCCGGTCCGCCTTGCGCGGCGGCAGCAGCCGGGTGCGCGACAGCCGCCCGGCGGCCACCACCTCCCGTACGGTCGCGGGCACGCCGCTGGCGGCGGTGGTGCGCTGCGGTACGTAGCCGATGCGCGACCAGTCGCGGAAGCGGCGCAGGGGGGTGCCGAACAGCTCCAGACGGCCGCCGGTGAGCGGCACCTGGCCGATCGCGGCCCGTACGGCCGTGGACTTGCCCGAGCCGTTGGCGCCGAGCAGCGCCACCACCTCGCCGCGGCGCACGGTGAGGTCGACGCCGCGCAGCACCGGGCGCGAGCCCAGCGTGGCGGTCACGCCTTCCAGGGTTATGACCGGCTGCTCCATGAGGGTCCGCGCCTCCATCGCTGCTGCTGTCGGGGGACGGCTCACTTGGCGCCGAGCGCGGTGCGCAGCGCCGTGAGGTTGGCCCGCATCACCGCGAGGTAGTCGTCGCCCCGCGAGGAGTCGGTGATGCCCTCGACGGGGTCGAGCACGTCCGTCTTCAGGCCGGTGTCGGCCGCCAGGCTCTTGACCATGCGGTCGCCGGCCAGGGTCTCGAAGAAGACCGTGGTGACCTTGTCCTTCTTCGCGGTCTCCTGGAGCTCCTTGACCCGGGCCGGGCTGGGCTCGGACTCGGGGTCGAGGCCGCTGATGGCCTCCTGCACCAGGCCGTAGCGCTCGGCGAGGTAGCCGAAGGCGGAGTGGGCGGTGATGAAGGTCTTGGTCTCGGTGTTCCGCAGGCCGTCGGCGAAGGACTTGTCGAGGTCGCCGAGGTCCTTGACCAGGGCGTCGGTGTTCTTGCGGTAGTCGGCGGCGTGGTCCGGGTCCGCCTTCTCCAGGGCCTTGCCGACGCCCTTGGCGACCTCGGCGTACTTCACCGGGTCGAGCCAGATGTGGGGGTCGGAGCCGTTGCCGCCCTCGGAGCCGTGGTCGTGGCCGCCCTCGCCGTGGCCCTCGTCGTGGCTCTCGTGGCCCTTCTCGTGGCCGTCGTGGCCGACCTCCGAGCCGTGCTTCTCCAGGGAGGTGAGGGAGGCGGCGTCGACGGTGTTCCTGACCTTGGCCTCGCCGACGGCCTTGTCCACGGCCGGCTGGAGGCCCTTGAGGTAGAGGACCATGTCGGCCTCGCCGAGCCGCGCCTGCTGCTGCGGCTTGATCTCCAGGTCGTGCGGCTCCACGCCGGCCTTGGTCAGCGGGGTGACGGCCACGTGCTCGCCGCCGATCCGCTCGGCCAGGTACTCCATGGGGTAGAACGAGGCCACCACGTCGAGCTTCCCGGCCGCGCCGGCGCCGCCGGACGAGGAGTCGGAGGAGCAGCCGGACACGGTGCCGAGCACCACGGCGGCAGCGGCCAGCGCCGCTGTGGCGGTGGTTATTCGGCGGGACGGGTGGCATCGTGCGTTCATGACACTCATTTTCAACAAAAATGGAAACGATTGTCAATTGAGTGGGCGATCGGACCTCCTTCCGATCCTCTCTCCCGATCTTCTTGATCGCCTTTGCGGACGGAACGGGCACCGATTTGATCCGGGGGCCCCAGCCGCCGGTAACCTGAAGCATTCGCTGGGCCGCAGCGGGCCGCACGGTTTTATGAGCGGGCGCCGGGCGGACCCCACCTGACCGCTTCGTCGTAATGAAGAGAGCACCGTGGCCGCCGACAAGATCGACACCATCGTCAGCCTGAGCAAGCGCCGTGGCTTCGTCTACCCGTGCAGCGAGATCTACGGCGGCCAGCGGGCCGCCTGGGACTACGGGCCGCTCGGTGTGGAGCTCAAGGAGAACATCAAGCGCCAGTGGTGGCGCGCGATGGTCACCTCCCGCGAGGACGTGGTCGGTATCGACTCCTCCGTGATCCTGGCCCCCGAGGTCTGGGTGGCCTCCGGTCACGTCGCGACCTTCTCCGACCCGCTCACCGAGTGCACCTCCTGCCACAAGCGCCACCGCGCCGACCACCTGGAGGAGGCGTACGAGGCGAAGCACGGCCGGCTGCCGGAGAACGGCCTGGCCGACATCAACTGCCCCAACTGCGGTGTGAAGGGCCAGTTCACCGAGCCCAAGCAGTTCTCCGGCATGCTGGAGACCCACCTCGGCCCGACCCAGGACACCGGCTCGAAGGCGTACCTGCGCCCCGAGACCGCGCAGGGCATCTTCACCAACTTCGCCCAGGTGCAGCAGACCTCCCGGAAGAAGCCCCCGTTCGGCATCGCCCAGATGGGCAAGTCGTTCCGCAACGAGATCACCCCGGGCAACTTCATCTTCCGCACCCGCGAGTTCGAGCAGATGGAGATGGAGTTCTTCGTCAAGCCGGGCGAGGACGAGCAGTGGCACGAGTACTGGATGGAGCAGCGCTGGAACTGGTACCGCGACCTCGGCATCCGCGAGGAGAACATCCGCTGGTACGAGCACCCCAAGGAGAAGCTGTCCCACTACTCGAAGCGCACCGCTGACATCGAGTACCGCTTCAACTTCGGCGGCTCCGAGTTCTCCGAGCTGGAGGGCGTGGCCAACCGCACGGACTTCGACCTCAAGTCGCACTCCGAGGCGTCGGGCCAGGACCTGTCGTACTTCGACCAGGAGGCCGGCGAGCGCTGGACCCCGTACGTCATCGAGCCGGCCGCGGGCGTCAACCGCGCCATGCTCGCCTTCATGCTCGACGCGTACGTCGAGGACGAGGCGCCGAACGCCAAGGGCGTCATGGAGAAGCGCACCGTGATGCGGCTGGACCCGCGCCTGGCGCCGGTCAAGGTCGCGGTGCTGCCGCTGTCCCGCAACCCGCAGCTCTCGCCCAAGGCGAAGGGCCTGGCGGCGGACCTGCGCAAGCACTGGAACATCGAGTTCGACGACGCGGGTGCGATCGGGCGCCGCTACCGCCGCCAGGACGAGATCGGCACGCCGTTCTGCGTCACGGTCGACTTCGACACGCTCGACGACAACGCGGTGACCGTGCGTGAGCGCGACACGATGAAGCAGGAGCGGGTGTCGCTGGACCAGATCCAGTCGTACCTCGGTGGGCGCCTGCTCGGCTGCTGACCTGAGCGGTCGACGAAGCGACAGAGGAGAACCCGGTGCCGTCAAGGCGCCGGGTTCTTCTGTGTCAGCGGGCCAGGCCGCGCAGGACGAGGGCGAGTACGGCGTCGAGCGCGCGCTCGATGTCCGGGCGGGACCAGTCGCCGGCGTAGGCCGGGTCGTGGAAGCGGTTCGTCGCGTCGAAGACCGCCCGCGCGGCGGTGGCCGCGTCCGGCTCGGGGGCGGCGAAGGCGCCCTGCCGCACCCCGTCCTCCACGATCGTCGTCAGCTGGCCGACGAGATCGGCGATGTGCCGCTCCACGACGCCGCTGTTCTCGCCGATCAGCACCATGTAGGTGGCGAAGAGCTCGGGGTCGTCGCCCGCCTTGTGCCGCTTGGCCTCGAACAGCGCGCCGAGCCACCGGGAGAGCCGCTCCGGGGCGGGCCCCGGGCCCTCGGCCAGCGCGGCGAGCCGCTCGGAGGTGCGGTTCAGCCAGCGCTCGGTGACCGCCTCGCGCAGCGCGGCCTTGCTGGGGAAGTGGCGGTAGACGGAGCCGTGGCTGACGCCCAGCGCGCGGGCCACGTCCACGACCGTGGCCTTGCCGGGGCCGAAGCGGCGCAGCACGTCCTCGGTGGCCTCCAGGATGCGGGCGGGGGTCAGCGTCTCGGGCGGCACGGCGGGGCCTCTCGTCTCTCGTCTCCGGAGGTGTACCCCCGGACGCTACCCTCTCGCCTCCGGCGCGGGTTCTCGCCGGTTCCCGCCGGGGCCCCCGGGGCGGCGGCCGCCGGTCAGCGCGCGACGTGGGTCATCTGGGCGGCGGGGTAGCGGTCGCCGGCCGCCGCGCCCGGGGGGATCGCCGCCTCGATGGCGGCGAGGTCGGCGGCGTCGAGGGCGACGTCCGTCGCGGCCAGGGCCTCCGCGAGGCGGGGGCGGGTGCGCGCGCCGACCAGCGGCACGATGTCCTCGCCGCGGGCGAGGACCCAGGCGATGGCGATCTGCGCGACCGTCACGCCCTTGCGCTCGGCGATCTCCCGCAGGGCGTCGACGAGGTCCAGGTTGCGGTCGAGGTTCTCGCCGGAGAAGCGGGGGCTCATGCCGCGGAAGTCCGTGCGGGAGAGCTCGCGGTCGCGGGACCAGTGCCCGCTGAGCAGCCCGCGGGAGAGGACGCCGTACGCGGTGACGCCGATGCCCAGTTCGCGGCAGGTCGGCAGGATCTCCCGCTCGATGTCGCGGCTGAAGAGGGAGTACTCGATCTGCAGGTCGGCGATCGGCGCCACGGCGGCGGCCCGGCGGATGGTCTCCGCGGAGACCTCGGAGAGGCCGATGTGCCGGACGTGCCCGGCCTGGACGGCCTCGGCGATCGCGCCGACGGTCTCCTCGATCGGCACCTCGTGGTCGAGCCGCGCGATGCGGTAGATGTCGATGTGGTCGGTGCCGAGGCGCTGGAGCGAGTACGCGAGGAAGTTCTTCACGGCGGCCGGGCGGCCGTCGTATCCGGCCCAGCCGCCGTCGGCGTCGCGCAGGGCGCCGAACTTCACGCTGATCACGGCCTGCTCACGGCCCCGCGGGCTGCCGCGCAGGGCCTCGCCGATGAGCAGCTCGTTGTGGCCCATGCCGTAGAAGTCGCCGGTGTCGAGCAGGGTGACGCCGGCGTCGAGCGCGGCGTGAATAGTCGCGATCGACTCCTGCCGGTCGGCCTCGCCGTAGAGGGCCGACATGCCCATGCAGCCGAGCCCGAGGGCGGAGACGCGGGGACCGGTGGTGCCGAGGGGGCGGGTGCGCATAGGGGTGTCCTCCTTGGTGGGGTGTCCCTCCACCATGACAGGTGGAATGACAGATTTCAATATCTGTCATTCCGTGACGGGGGCGCCCGCCCGCCCGGACGACGGCGGTCCGGCTTGTCGGCTGTCCGTTCGCGTTCAGGGCCGCGGCAGCGGAAGGTCGGGCATTCGTGGGTGTCGAAGGCGCTGCCCGCCGTCGTGGACGTGCAGGGCGAACGCCTCCGGGCCCGGACGGCCTGCCGCGTCGTACGCGGTGAGCACCTGTTCGATCCGTTCCCACAGGTTCACGGGGCCGCTCTCACGCACCTGCCACGTCCCTTCGGTGGGAGTGAGGGTGGCGGCGGAGCCGGTGACGACGTCGACCAGGTGCACGCTCTCGCCGAGGGTGACCATCTGGGCGTCTGGCACGGCGCACTGGGCGAGGAAGCGCAGGTGGAACGCCTCCTTGGTGGCGGCTGTGATCCGTTCCGGGTCGTGCCGGGCCGGTCGACGGGTCTCGGGCAGGCCGGCGGCCCAGTGGGCGGGGTTGCCGAAGGCGGGCGCGGCGTGGGTGCGGGCGGACATGAAGGAGACGGTGCCGGGGAGCAGGTGACCCTCGGCGGCGCCGTCGTCGGTGACCGTGAGCAGGACGCGGGCGTAGCCGTAGAGCCAGCCCGAGAGAGTGAGCAGGATCTTCCCACCGGGCCGGGTCTGGGCGAGCAGCGCCGGTGGGACGGCGCGGAAGGAGCAGGCGGCCACGATCCGGTCGAAGGGTGCCTCGGGCCAGTAGCCGTACAGGCCGTCCGCGACCGCCAGCGCGGGCGTGTACCCGAGGGAGTACAGCGCGTCCGCCGCCTGCTCCAACCGGCGGCCGTCCACCTCGATGCTCGTGACGTCGGAGGAGCCGAGGCGTTCGCAGGCGAGCGCGGTCGAGTAACCGGTGCCGGTGCCGATCTCCAGCACCCTGTGCCCTTCGCACACATCGGCGTCGGCCCACATGCGCACCACCAGCGACGGCAGCGTGCCGGAGGACGTCGGGGCGCCGCCGTGTCGGACGGCCGGGGCCTTCCAGTCGGGCTCCTCGCCGTCGAACTGGGTGATCAGTGTGGTGTCCGCGTAGGCGGCGGCCAGCCATCGGTCGCGGTCGAGCTCGGCGGTGACCGGCTCCCACACCGTCAGTCCCTGCCCGTCACGCTCCTCGCCGGGCAGATAGAAACCGGGCACGAAGGCGTGCCGCGGCACCTTCTCGACCGCCTGTCGCCAGGCCGGATCGGCGAGCACACCGTCCTCGGCAAGGGCCTTGGTCATCGCCTTGCGCAGTCGTGCGGCGTCGGTGTCCAGATCGGCGGGCGTCGTCATCGCGCTCCGCCTCCTTCCGGTGTCAGGATGTCGGCGAACGCCTGGGTGATGGCGTCGGCGTCGGGAAGCCAGCCCCACTGGCCATTGGGGTTGCATTCGATGAACACCCAGTGCTCGGGGGCGCCCCCGTCACCGGTGAGGGCGAAGTCGAAGCAGCCGAAACCCAGGCCGAACGCACTCAGGTAGCCGTGCAGTGCGGTCTCGATCGTGGCAGGGACAGCGATGGGAACGTGGACCAGCTCGCCCCAGTCGCCGCTGCGCCAGTCCAGGGCGCCGTCCGGAGCGGTGATGCGCTGAGCGAACACGCGCGAGCCGACCACGGTCACGCGCGCATCCCCCGTTTTGGGGACCTCCGCCTGGAACAACTGTGCGGTCACGGCGAGGGAGGCGTCGAAGGTTTCAGGATCGACGCGCTGGGCCCAGATGGCGCCGGTGTGCCCGTCCTCGTCGCGCGGCAGACCGCGGAACGTCTTGTAGATGACGGGACCGTGGTCGGCGGCGAACCTTCGTGCCTGCTCGACATCGTTGGTGATGAGCGTCGGCGGGATGCTCAAGCCGAGCCGGGCGGCCTCCTGAAGCTGAGCCGGCTTGAAGTCCGCGGCCGTGACCGCCAGAGGGTGGTTGACGTAGCGGGTGCCGCGCAGGTGGCTCAGGACGCCGCCGAGCCCGTGTCGGGCCTCGGCGACGGCGAAGTCCCGCTGCTGGGCCGGCAGGTGCGCGAAGCGGGCCGCGTACGGGGTGGGGCGGCGGTAGTAGACCGCCGCCACCTCCCCCAGCTCCACCTCGCGGCCGGCAGTCCGCAGCCGCCCGCCCCAGGTCGATGTTCCGGAACCGATGCGGGCACCGAAGGTCAGGCCGGGGCCGATGTCGGCCGGGTCGACGCGGGCGAGGGGCACCTCGCGCTCGTTCAGCGCGGCGATCACGCGGTCCGCGGTGACGTCCTCCAGGGACGTGACGATCAGGACGAGGGGAGCCGTCATCGATCAGTCCGACTCGTAGTCGGTGGTGTGGTCGTCCTGCGTCTGTGGCTGTGGGTTCTGCCCGTCGCCGCCGCCGGACATCGACGCGGTCCCGGTGGTCTTGGACGTGCCGTGTTTGCCCATCTCCACCACCTCGCCGGCGGCGTCGGTGTAGACGGCGGTCTGGGTCGCCGGGTCGAGTTCGACGACCGTGTACGACGGCGGGCCGACCGGCAGCCGGCCCGTGACCAGCCGCATGGCCCAGGGAGTGGGAGACGGGGGCGCCGGCATCGCCATGCGAGAGTCCTTCCCCTTGCGTCCAGGCGGCAGCCGGGCGGCTACCGCCTGAGCAGGATGGGCCTCAGCCGCCGCCCCTGGCCAGTACCGCGAACACTGCGGATCGCGGTGAAGACACCACAGCACGTATGCGGATCGGGGAGGCAATGCGACGATGAACAGCGCGCCCGGCGGCGGGCGGGGGCTGGGGCCATCGAGCCCATGGGAGGACACTCCCGGCCCGGGCCGCCGAAACAGCCCTCTCGCGCGGCGGGCGTCGCCGCTCGGGCGGTGCCGGCGGTTACGCGATGTCGCGGGGGAGGCGCAGGCTCAGCAGCGCCGTCAGGGCGATCAGGGCCAGCTGCACCGAGACCGTTGTGATCAGCGCGTTCCGCATGCCCCAGGTCGATTCGAGGGACAGGAACAGCGTGCCCAGGGTCGCGACGCCCAGGGCGAGGGACGACTGCTGGAAGGTGACCATCACCCCGCTGCCCACGCCCGCCCGGTCCGCCGGGACGTCCGAGAGGACGATGCGGATCAGCGTCGGCAACTGGAGGCCCTGGCCGAGGCCGGCGACCGCCATGCTCGGCAGCAGGTCGAGCGGGCCCAGGTCCGGCCAGCCGCGCAGTACGGTCAGCACGAACAGGCCCAGCCCCAGCCCCTGGAGCAGCGCGCCCGCCGTCACCACCCGGCCCCCGTACCGCCCCACCAGCCGCGGGCCGGCGAGCGAGGTGAGGAAGAACGCCACGGCCATCGGCACCAGGGCCAGGCCCGCCGCCACCGGGCCGAACCGCGCGCCCTGCTGGAGCGCCACGGCCATCACGAACATGAACCCGCCGAAGCCCGTCGAGAACGGCAGGATCAGCGACAGGCCCCGGCGCAGCCCGGGGAGGGCGAGCAGGCTCGGCGGCACCAGCGGGACGCGGCCCTGCCGGTCGGCGCGGCGCTCGACCACGTAGAAGGCGACGCCCGCCACGGGGACGAGGGCCAGCGACACCCACGTCCACAGCGGCCAGCCCGCCGCGCGCCCCTCCGTCAGCGGCACCAGCAGCGCGGACAGCGTGACCGCCAGCAGTACGGTGCCCGGCACGTCGAGCGGCGCCGGCCGCTCCGAGCGGGTCTCGGGCACCGAGCGGATCGCCAGCGGCAGCGCCGCCAGCACCACCGGCACGTTCACCAGGAAGATCGAGCGCCAGCCCGTGCCGGCGACGTCCGCGGCGACCAGCACGCCGCCCAGCACCTGCCCCGCCACCATCGCGAGGCCCGCCGTCGAGCCGTACAGGCTGAGCGCGCGCGCCCGCCGCCGGCCGACCGTGGTGGCCTGGATGGACGCCAGGACCTGCGGCAGCATCAGCGCGGCGGCGGCGCCCTGCGCCACCCGCGCCAGCACCAGCGTCCACGCGTCGGGCGCGAGCCCGCAGGCCAGCGAGGTCACGCCGAAGGCCGCCATGCCGACCAGGAAGAGCCGGCGGCGCCCGAACGTGTCGCCCAGCCGGCCGCCGAGGACGAGCAGGACGGCGTAGGCGACGCCGTATCCCGCCACCACCAGCTCCAGCATGGCCGGGCCGGCGCCGAGGTCCCGGTCGATGGTGGGCAGGGCGACGTTGACGATGAAGAAGTCGATCAGGGGGAGCGCGGCGCCGAGCAGCACGGTGAACAGGCCCAGCGCGCTCAGCCCGCCGGCGGCGGTCAAGGACTCGGCCGGAGAGTCGGACGCGGACGTGGGGGACGGGTCGGGGGAGGGGGTGGCGCCGGCCGAGCCCCCGGGAGCGGCAATACGTATACGGGTGTCGGTCACGCTCATGACGATCCACCAACCACCCAGCCTGGTACCAGAGTCTCCTTATCCTGGTACTGGCAGTAACTGGCAACCGTATGCGCCATGCGGCACGCTGGCCCCATGACCACCACCGTCCAGCCCTCGGTGACCCTCTCCGTCCCGGCCGACGTCCCGCTCCCCGCGCCGACCGCCACCCCCTCCGACCGCGGCGCCGCCCAGCGCGCCGAGCTCGCCGCCTTCCTGCGCAGCCGCCGCGAGCGGATCACCCCCGAGCAGGTCGGCCTCGCGCGCGGCCCCCGCCGCCGCACGCCCGGCCTGCGCCGCGAGGAGGTCGCGCAGCTCGCCGCCGTGGGCGTCACCTGGTACACGTGGATCGAACAGGCCCGCGACATCCACGTGTCCGCGCACGTCCTGGACGCCCTCGCCCGCGCCCTGCTGCTCGACACGAGCGAGCGCTCGCACCTCTTCGCCCTCGCGGGCGTCGCCGACCCCCGGCCCGGCATCCCGTGCCCGACCCTCTCCTCCTCGCTCCAGCGGATGATGGAGCGGCTGCAGCCGTACCCCGCCTGCGTGCAGAACAGCCGGTACGACATCGTCGCCTACAACTCCGCGTACGGGCACCTGCTGTGCGACCTCGACCGCATCCCGCCCGAGGACCACAACAGCCTGTGGCTGGCGTTCACCCACCCCGACTGGCGGGCCTCGGTCATCGACTGGGAGGGTGCGGTACGGATGATGGCGGCCAAGTTCCGCGCCGCCATGGCCGAACACCTCGCCGAGCCCGCCTGGAAGGCCCTGCTCAAGCGGCTCCAGCAGGCGTCACCGGAGTTCCGGGAAATCTGGGACCGGCACGAGGTGGTCGTCGCCGGGGACCGCGTCAAGCGGTTCCGCAACCGCCGCGTGGGGCTGCTCAACCTGCACCACACCAGCCTGTGGCTGGGCCCCCGGTCGGGCCCCCGCATGGTCACGTACGTGCCCGCCGACGCGGAGAGCGGGCAGCGGCTGGAGGAGTTGCACGCGCTGCTCGGCGCCCAGGGCTGACGCCCGCCGCTACGGGCGCCCCGGCCGCTGCCGCCCCTTGCGCACGCAGATCGAGCACGGGAAGGGGCACGGCCGTACGGGTTCGCCGGGCGGCAGCCGTACGACGGCGAGGCGCGGGCGGCTCACGGGTGCGGGTGCCGGCGGTGTCGGCGCGGGTGGTGGGGGTGGTGGGCCGGAGCCCTCGGGTTCCGGTTCCGTCGTCGGGGCGTCCGTCGTGCCGGGTTCCGGGCCCCGCGCCTTCGACCCGTTCACGCGCTCGCGGCCCTCTCGTGCGGGCGGGCGAGCCGCAGGGCGGCCGTGGGGCACCACCAGGCGGGCGCGGCCGCCGAACAGGGGCGCAGCAGCGTGTGGTCGCCGTGTTCCGCGACGACCTCTCCGACCTCACCGGTCCGGGTGTCCACGACGGTCGCCCCTGTTCTGTACGTCATGACGGGCCTTTCGAACGCCTGTTTTTCCAACCCGTTCGGGCGGGTAGTTACTGAGTGTGCTTCAACGATCACCGCGCTGGCCTACGGTCGCCAGGGGGGAGGCGTCCCCAACATCCTCTGTTTACGAGGGAGGTTGCGTTGGCAGCGCGATCACGAGAACTGACCCCGGACCGGTCGGCACGGCATCTCTTCGGGGCGGAGATGAGGCGGCTCCGCAACGACGCGGGTATGTCTCTGGCCGGACTGGCTGACATCGTGGGTTACAGCAAGCAGCACATGGCGAACATCGAGACGGCGGAGAGGATGATTCCGCCGGACCTCCCGGCGGCGCTCGACGCGGCGTTCTGCACGGACGGTCACTTCGGGCGGCTGTTCGGCCTCGCCCGGCGCGAGGTCCATCCGGACAAGTACCGGCGGAGGATGGACCTTGAGGCGCAGGCGCGCGTGATCGATGAGTACGCCGGGCACCTCGTGCCGGGTCTGTTGCAGACCGAGGACTACGCCCGCGCGCTCTTCACCATCGGGAACCCCGGGGCGACCCCTGAAGCGATCGAGGCCAGGGTGGCCGCGCGTCTGCTCCGCCAGGAGTGGCTGCGCGCCGAGCCGCCGCCGTATCACTCGGTGATCCTCGACGAGGCGGTGATTCGGCGGCCCATGGGGGGACCGGCCGTCATGCGGGCCCAACTGAGCCGCCTGGTCGAGCTCGTCGACACGCCCCGCACGATGGTGCAGGTCCTGCCGTTCGCGCACGGAGGGCATGCCCTGTTGGGCGGCACCCTGACGCTGATGACCCTGGACGACGACTCGGTGGTCGCGTACGAGGAGAGCATCGACACGGGGCAACTGGTGGAGGACAGCCAAAGCGTCGCTGTCCGACGCCGGTCGTACGATCTGCTGAGGGCCTACGCCCTGTCGCCGACCGAGACTGCGGTATTCATCCGAACAGCTATGGAGGCACTACCCGATGAACAGCTCGAATGAGCCCTCCGGGACGGAGTGGGTCAAGTCCAGCTACAGCAACGCCGGAGGCGGTGGTTGCGTCGAGTGGGCCCCGGGCGTGGCCACCCGTGGTGTCGTACCGATACGGGACTCGAAGGACCCGTCCGGCCCCGCCCTCCTCTTCCGTCCGGACGCGTGGTCCGCGTTCGTGACGGCCGTCAAGGCGGGGCACATCGGCGGGGACGTCCGCGCGTAGCGGGGAGGCCGTCTCAGCTCTCCTCGGGCTCCGGGGAGAGCCGCCGCGCCGTACGGTCCGCCGTGGCCCTCGCCCACGTACCGGTCGTCACCACGCCGAGCAGGAGAATCACCAGCCCGCAGCCCGCGATGATCCACCACGCCGGGCGGCTCGCGTCCGTGAACTCCTCGTACGAGTCCGTGGCGTGCGCGCCCGCGCCCGCCGCCAGCACCGCGCCGATCACCGCCACGCCCAGGGACGTACCGACCTGGCGGCTGGTGGAGGCGATGGCCGCCGCGACGCCCGCCTGCGCGCGGGGCATGCCGGAGACCGCCGTATTGGTGATCGGCGCGTTGACCAGGCCGAAGCCGATGCCGAACAGCATGTAGCCGGTGAGCAGCAGCGCGTCGGAGGACTCCACGTCGAGCGCGGCGAAGAGGAGCCCGCTGGCCGCCATCGTGGGGCCGGCGAGGACGAGGGGCACGCGGGGCCCGTACGCCCCGACCAGGCGCCCGGACAGCGGGGCGAGGACCAGGGTCGTCGCCGCCATGGGGAGCATCCACAGGCCGGCCCGGAGCGCGGAGAGCCCGCGGACGTCCTGGAGGTAGAGGGTGTTCATGAAGAGGAAGCCGCCGAGGGAGGCGAACGCGCACACGGCGACCACGGTCGCCCCGCTGAACGGCGCGCTGCGGAAGAAGCGGGGGTCGACCAGCGGTTCGGCGCGCCGCCGCTCGTAGAGGAGCAGGGCCACGAGCGAGGCCAGTGCCACCGCCGTACAGCTCAGGATGAGCGGGGAGGTCCAGCCGGCCGCGGGAGCCTCGATGATGGCGTAGGTGAGGGAGCCGAGGAGGGCGATCACCAGGAGCTGACCGACGACGTCCGGGCGGCGGGGGCGGGGGGCGCGGGACTCGGGGACGTAGCGGGCGGTGAGGGCCAGGGCGGCGAGGCCGACGGGGAGGTTGAGCCAGAAGATCGCGCGCCAGCTGATGCCGTCCACGAGCAGGCCGCCGACCAGGGGGCCGGCGGCCATGCTGATGCCGACGACGCCGCCCCAGACGCCGATGGCGCGGGCGCGCTCGCGGGGGTCGGTGAAGGTGTTGGTGATGATCGACATGGCGACGGGGTTGAGCATGGAGCCCCCGACGGCCTGCACCATGCGGAAGACGACCAGCCACTCCAGGTTCGGCGCGATGCTGCACAGCAGCGAGCCGAGGGTGAAGATCGCCAGGCCGGCCTGGAAGACGCGGCGGCGGCCGATCCGGTCGGCGGTGGAGCCGGCGAGCATCAGCAGGGAGGCGAGGACGAGGGTGTAGGCGTCGATGGTCCACTGCATCCCGGCCACGGAGGCGCCGAGGTCCGCGCGGAGCGTGGGCAGCGCCACATTGAGCACGGTGTTGTCGAGGCTGACGATCAGCAGGCTGAAGCAGCAGATCGCGAGAACGAGCAGGCGCCGGCGACGACTGAGCTCAGGCATGGTTGAACCGTACAAGCGCTTGCTTCGCTCGGCTGCGGTTACGGGGTTCGTGGTGCGCGACAATGGGAGGGCTCGCGGCTCGCGGCGGCCCCCGCCGTGGGGCTCGCGGCGGAGCTCGCGGTGGGCCTCGCGGTGGTGCCCGCCGGGGGGCGCGCCGCCCCGGCCGAACGCCGCGCCGACCGAACGACCTCGTCGAAGGAAGACCGTCCGATGACCATGCCCCTGCTGGAGATCGGCCCGCACGCCGTGCGGCCGCCGGTGGTGCTGGCCCCCATGGCCGGGATCACCAACGCGCCCTTCCGCACGCTCTGCCGGGAGTTCTCCGGCGGCAAGGGGCTGTTCGTCAGCGAGATGATCACGACGCGGGCGCTGGTCGAGCGGGACGCCAAGACCATGCGGCTGATCCACTTCGACGACTCGGAGCGGCCGCGGTCGATCCAGCTCTACGGGGTGGACCCGGAGACCGTGGGCCGCGCGGTGCGCATGATCGCCGAGGAGGACCTCGCCGATCACATCGACCTCAACTTCGGCTGCCCCGTCCCCAAGGTCACCCGCAAGGGGGGCGGCTCGGCGCTGCCGTTCAAGCGGAACCTGCTGCGGTCGATCCTGCGCGAGGCGGTCGGCAACGCGGGCGCGCTGCCGGTGACGATGAAGATGCGCAAGGGGATCGACGACGACCACCTCACGTATCTCGACGCGGGGCGGATAGCCGTGGAGGAGGGCGTCACGGCGATCGCCCTGCACGGGCGCACGGCGGCGCAGCACTACGGCGGCACGGCGGACTGGGAGGCGATCGCCCGGCTGAAGGAGGCCGTGCCGGAGATCCCGGTGCTGGGCAACGGCGACATCTGGTCGGCGGACGACGCGCTGCGGATGGTGCGCGAGACGGGCTGCGACGGGGTGGTCGTGGGGCGCGGCTGCCTGGGGCGGCCGTGGCTGTTCGCGGACCTGGTGGCGGCGTTCGAGGGGAACGGGTCGTTCACGCCGGCGGCGCCGACGCTGAAGGAGGTGGCGCAGGTCATGCTGCGCCACGCGGAGCTGCTGGGGGAGTGGCTGGAGGACGAGGCGCGCGGCGTCATCGACTTCCGCAAGCACGTCGCCTGGTACACGAAGGGCTTCTCGATCGGCTCGGACATGCGCAAGAGGCTGGCGGTGGCCTCGTCGCTGGCGGAGCTGGACGCGCTGCTGGGCGAGCTGGACCTGGACCAGCCGTGGCCGGCGGGCGCGGACGGCCCACGGGGCCGCACGTCGGGCCGCAACCGGGTGGTGCTCCCGGACGGCTGGCTGAACGACCCGTACGACTGCGCGTCGGTGGGCGCGGAGGCGGAACTGGACACGTCGGGGGGCTGACGAAGGGCGCGGCGCGGGCGCCGCGCCCGCGCCGCGCTTGCGATGCTCGCGGCTGATGGGCGCGGACCGGGCCGACCGGCCCGGTCGGCGCCCGCGAGGCGATCCTCTCCGTGGGCGATCCCCGACGTCCGGCGTACGCAGCGACCCGACCCGGGCGGATCAGCCCTTCGCCACGGCCGCGGCCTTCTCCTCGGCCCCGTCCGGCCCCGGCCGACCCCCGCCGGCCCCAGCCAGCCACCGCTCCAGCGCCGCGACGACCAGCAAGGGCGGTCTCCAGCGCCGTCCGAGCCGTCCTCGCGGCCCGCGCGAGCGGGCGGTCCGATCCTTCGACGCGGCGGACCGCCCTCCGGGCGGTGCCCCGCGCGGGCGGCCGCCCCGCGGCCACGTCACCCGTTCGGCCGTCCGCATCGTGAAAACGGCCGGTTCCGCGCGCGTGATTCTCGCCACCCCTGATAGGGGTTGCGCTCAGATGAGCGCTCAACTGTGGGGTGCACTTCTCATAAGGGTGGCACTCCGTGCCACCCGGCCGGAATTCACAACATCGACCCCGTCGTCACGCACCGTCGATCGATCGCTTCGTTCCCCTGACGCAACGCAATGATGTGTTCGACTCTTGAATACGTGCGGGTAAGTTCGGAAAATCCCTGATCACTTTCGATCTGCTGGCGGACGGGTGGTTGCAGCCCCATGTCCGTCAAGTGGACCTCCCTATGCGCCTTCGATCTGGGTACGCTCCCCGCCGTCAGGACAGCCCGTCCCGAGGAGTCGAGTCCCGTGCCGGAAACCAAAGATCGCCAGAAGTTCGTCTACGACTTCACTGAAGGCAACAAGGACCTCAAAGACCTCCTCGGAGGGAAGGGGGCCAACCTCGCCGAGATGACCAACCTCGGCCTGCCCGTGCCCCCCGGGTTCACCATCACCACCGAGGCCTGCAAGGTCTACCTGGAGAGCGGCGAGGCCCCCGCGGCACTCCGTGACGAGGTGTCCGCCCACCTCGACGCCCTCGAACAGCGCATGGGCAAGAAGCTCGGCCAGGCCGACGACCCGCTGCTCGTCTCCGTACGCTCCGGCGCCAAGTTCTCCATGCCCGGGATGATGGACACCGTCCTCAACATCGGCCTGTCCGACCGGTCCGTCACCGGCCTCGCCGCCCAGGCCGGCAACGAGCGCTTCGCCTGGGACTCGTACCGGCGCCTCATCCAGATGTTCGGCAAGACCGTCCTCGGCGTCGACGGCGACCTCTTCGAGGAGGCCATCGAGGAGGCCAAGCAGGCCAAGGGCGTCCGCGTCGACGTCGACCTCGACGCCGGCGACCTGCGCCGCCTCGTCGAGCGGTTCAAGGACATCGTCGCCAAGGAGACCGGCCGCGACTTCCCGCAGGACCCGCGCGAGCAGATGGACCTCGCCATCCGCGCGGTCTTCGACTCCTGGAACGGCGAGCGCGCCAAGCTCTACCGCCGGCAGGAACGTATCCCCGGTGACCTCGGCACCGCCGTCAACATCTGCTCCATGGTGTTCGGCAACCTCGGCCCCGACTCCGGCACCGGCGTCGCCTTCACCCGCGACCCCGCCAGCGGCCACCAGGGCGTCTACGGCGACTACCTGCAGAACGCCCAGGGCGAGGACGTCGTCGCCGGCATCCGCAACACCGTGCCGCTAGCCGAGCTCGAACAGCTCGACAAGGCGTCGTACGACCAGCTCATGCAGATCATGGAAACCCTCGAAACGCACTACAAGGACCTGTGCGACATCGAGTTCACCATCGAGCGCGGCAAGCTGTGGATGCTCCAGACCCGCGTCGGCAAGCGCACCGCCGGCGCCGCGTTCCGCATCGCCACCCAGCTCGTCGACCAGGGCCTCATCGACGAGGCCGAGGCCCTCCAGCGGGTCACCGGCGCGCAGCTCGCCCAGCTGATGTTCCCGCGCTTCGACGAGAGCGCCGCCGGCAAGGACGGCTCCCGCAAGATCGGCCGCGGCATCGCCGCCTCGCCCGGCGCCGCCGTCGGCAAGGCCGTCTTCGACTCCTACACCGCCGTCAAGTGGTCCCGCTCGGGCGAGAAGGTCATCCTGATCCGCCGCGAGACCAACCCCGACGACCTCAACGGCATGATCGCCGCCGAGGGCATCCTCACCTCGCGCGGCGGCAAGACCTCGCACGCCGCCGTCGTCGCCCGCGGCATGGGCAAGACCTGCGTCTGCGGCGCCGAGGAGCTGGAGGTCGACACCAAGCGCCGCTGCCTCACCACGGCCGACGGCACGGTGGTCGAGGAGGGCGACGTCATCTCCATCGACGGCTCCTCCGGCAAGGTCTACCTCGGCGAGGTGCCGGTCGTGCCCTCCCCGGTCGTCGAGTACTTCGAGGGCCGCGTCGACCCCGCCGCCGACGACGCCGACGAGCTCGTCAAGGCCGTCCACCGGATCATGTCGTACGCCGACGGCGAGCGCCGCCTGCGCGTCCGCGCCAACGCGGACAACGCCGAGGACGCCGCCCGCGCCCGCCGCTTCGGCGCCCAGGGCATCGGCCTGTGCCGCACCGAGCACATGTTCCTCGGCGAGCGCCGCGAACTCGTCGAGCGCCTCATCCTCGCCGACACCGACGAGGAGCGCGGCAGCGCGCTGGAGGCCCTGCTGCCCCTCCAGAAGGGCGACTTCGTCGAGCTGTTCGAGGCGATGGACGGGCTGCCGGTCACCGTGCGGCTCCTCGACCCGCCGCTCCACGAGTTCCTGCCCGACATCACCGAGCTCTCCGTCCGCGTGGCGCTCGCCGAGGCCCGCCGGGACGCCAACGAGAACGACCTGCGGCTCCTCCAGGCCGTGCACCGGCTGCACGAGCAGAACCCCATGCTCGGCCTGCGCGGCGTACGCCTCGGCCTCGTCATCCCCGGCCTGTTCACCATGCAGGTACGCGCCATCGCCGAGGCCGCCGCCGAGCGGATCGCGGCGGGCGGCGACCCCCGCGCCGAGATCATGATCCCGCTGGTCGGCACGGTCCAGGAGCTGGAGATCGTCCGCGAGGACGCGGAGCAGGTCATCGACGAGGTCCGCCGCGCCACCGGCACCGAGCTCGACCTCGCGCTCGGCACGATGATCGAGCTGCCGCGCGCCGCGCTCACCGCCGGCCAGATCGCGGAGGCCGCGGAGTTCTTCTCCTTCGGCACCAACGACCTCACCCAGACCGTGTGGGGCTTCTCCCGCGACGACGTCGAGGCCAGCTTCTTCACGGCCTACCTGGAGAAGGGCATCTTCGGGGTCTCCCCGTTCGAGACCATCGACCGGGACGGCGTCGGCTCCCTCGTCCGCAACGCCGTCCAGGCCGGCCGCGCCACGCGGCCCGACCTGAAGCTCGGCGTCTGCGGCGAGCACGGCGGCGACCCCGAGTCGGTCCACTTCTTCCACGAGGTGGGGCTCGACTACGTCTCCTGCTCCCCGTTCCGCATCCCCGTCGCCCGCCTGGAGGCGGGGCGCGCGGCGGCCGCGAGCGCGGGCAGCGACAGCCGGTGACCCTCGGCTGAACCGACCACCGGTACGCCGCGGCGGGTCCCTTCGAACCCTCAACCCCGGCGCGGCTCCGGCACCCTGAAGACGGGGGCGACACCTTGTGCGGAGGTGTCGCCCCCGTCGCCCTTTCGCGCGCGGTGCGCGCTCGGGCTCGCGGGCTTGGGGCATGCGGCCGCGGGTCAGCTCCGGAAGGGGCCGGTGACCTCGTACGTGATGCCGCCCGAGGAGGAGCCGCTCGTGCCGCGCTGGCTGGAGAAGTACAGCCGCCGGCCGTCGGGGGAGAACGCGGGCCCGGTGATCTCGGAGGCGGACTGGCCGCCGATGCGCAGGAACGGCGCGACGACGCCGTCCGGGGTGATCACGCAGATCTCCATGGTGCCGCCGTCCTCGGCGACGAAGAGGTCTCCGGACGCGGAGCCGGTGACGTTGTCGACCCCGGTGAGGGGCGCGGCGCCGCTCGGCACCAGGGAGTCGTCGTATGCCAGTTCGATCGTGGCGGCGGCCGCGTTGTACTGCCAGACGCGGTTGTCGCCCTTGGTCGTGAACCAGCAGGTGTCGTTCGCGTAGTAGCAGCCCTCGCCGCCGGAGAACCGCTTGGCGCCGGACACCTGGTTGCGGGTGCTGGTCGACGACGCGCTCGGGTCGGGCACGGTGGCCCAGGTGACCGGGCCCGAGGTGCCCGAGCCCATCTTCAGCACCTCCAGCCGGCCGGAGGAGAGGTCGCCCCAGGTCGTGGGCGTGAAGCGGTAGAAGCAGCCGTCCGACTCGTCCTCGGTGAGGTACACGACGCGCCGTACGGGGTCGGCCGCGGCGGCCTCGTGCTTGAAGCGGCCCATGGCGTCGCGGCGCACGGCGGGCTTCACGCCCCAGGGGTCGGTCTCGTAGACGTAGCCGCGGCTGACCTCCTCGCAGGACAGCCAGGTCTGCCAGGGGGTCGCGCCGCCGGCGCAGTTCTGGCGGGTGTTGGCGAGGATGCGGTGGGCGCCGAGGACGGCGCCGTCGGCGCCGAAGCGGATGGCGCTCGCGCCGCCGCCGGGGTTGATCTCGGAGTTGGACACGTAGATCCAGCCGGCGCCGTCGGGGTAACAGGCACCGCCGTCCGGGGCGTTGTGCCAGGTGTACGACGTGCCGGGCACGTGCTGGCCGGAGCGGGCCAGCACGCGGCTGGTGAAGCCGCCGGGCAGGCGTATGCCGTTGGGGTCGGCGGCGCCGAGCGGGCCGTACGGGCCGGGGCCGGGCTGTGCGGGGTCCGCGTGGGCGGCCCATGGCGTCGCGGCGCACGGCGGGCTTCACGCCCCAGGGGTCGGTCTCGTAGACGTAGCCGCGGCTGACCT
>NZ_JBPQTV010000044.1:0-29058 GCF_051386515.1 Streptomyces sp. URMC 123
GGACGCGGCCCCCCGGCCCGCGTCCTGTGCTTCCCCCACGCCGGCGGCAACCCCCGCGCCTTCCTCGCCTGGCAGGGCGCCCTGGCCGGCGACGCCGAGCTTCTGGCCCTGTGCCCGCCCGGCCGCGGACCCCGCTACCAGGAGCCGCCGGCCGCCGACTTCACCGAGCTGGTCGAGCGCGCGGCCGAGGCGGTGGCCGAGGCCGCGGACCGCCCCTGCTATCTGTTCGGCCACAGCTTCGGCGCGGTGGTGGCCTTCGAGGTCGCCCGCCGGCTGCGCGGCCACCACCGGCTGCGCCATCTGATCGCCTCCGGCTGCTCGGCGCCCGCCCTGCTGCCGACCGCCCGCGTCGTCGAGGCCGCCCGCCTGGAGGGCCGGGCCTTCACCGAGGCGGTGGGCTTCTTCGGCGGCCTGCCCCCCGAGGTGGTGGCCGACGAGGCCCTCGCCGAGCTGCTGCTGCCCGCCCTGCGCGCCGACTTCCGGATCGTCGCCCGCTACCGCTACCGGGACACCGGCCCGCTGGACCTGCCCATCACCCTGATCAACGGCCGCGACGACCCGCACGTCAAGGAGGCCGGCCTCGAACCGTGGCAGCGCGAGAGCACCCTCGCGGTGGCCCGGCACCAGCCCGCCGGCGGCCACTTCTACTTCGAGGATCACCCGGAGGCGGCGACCGACGTCATACGGTCGGTGGTGCGCTCCGACCGGGGCGCGCCCCCGCCCGGCGCCGGGCCGGACACCGGCGGCACGCACCGTCCGCCCGCCGAGGTCGTCGAGGTCATCTAGCCGTCCGCGGGAGCACCGTAGAGCACCACCGAACACGTGAGGGACGACTTCCGATGCGCATGGCCACCGCGGACCGGCACCACAAGGGCGAGCTCTTCCGACAGCTCCACGCCGGCCCCGACGCCTTCGTCATTCTCAACCCGTGGGACGCGGGCACCGCGCGCCTGCTGACCGGCCTCGGCTTCACCGCCCTGGCGACCACCAGCGCGGGCCTCGCCCACACCCTCGGCCGGCGCGACGGCGCCAACCTGGTCACCCGCGCGGAGACCCTGGACAACGCTCGCGCCATCGTCGAGGCCACCCATCTGCCCGTCACGGCCGACCTGGAGAACGGCTTCGGCCCGGACCCGGAGGACGTCGCGGAGACCATCCGGCTCGCCGCCGCGGCGGGGCTGGTCGGCGGCTCGATCGAGGATGCCACCGGCGTCGCCGACGAACCCGTCCACCCCCTCGGAGCGGCCGTCGAGCGGATCACCGCCGCCGTCGAGGCCGCCAAGGCCCTCGACGCGCCCTTCACGGTGACCGCCCGCGCCGAGAACTTCCTCTACGGCCGCCCCGACCTGGACGACACCATCCGCCGCCTCCAGGCGTACGAGGCCGCCGGGGCCGATGTGCTCTACGCGCCCGGCCTGCCCGACGCCGACGCGATCCGCGCCGTCTGCTCCTCCGTGGGCCGCCCGGTCAACGTCCTGGCGGGCGGGTCCGGACCGCGCCTGTCCGTGGCGCGGCTCCAGGAGTTGGGCGCCCGGCGGATCAGCCTCGGCTCGGCCCTGTCGCGGGCCGCGCTCGGCGCGGTGCTGCGTGCCGCCGAGGAGGTCCGCGACCACGGCACCTTCGGCTTCGCCGCCGAGGCCGTCCCCTACGGCCAGGCCAACGCCCTGATGGCGGCGGACCTCCCGGAGACGACCCGCCCCGACACCGCACGCCCGGAGCCGGCCCGCCCCGACACCGGTCGCGCCGGGACGGCCGGAACGGCCCGCTCCGAGGCGGAGCCGCACAGACGCACGGAAGGCACACGGTGACCCCACGGATTCATCTGAGAGGCGCCCGATACGTCCTCGGGGAGATCGAGGCGCACCACACCACCATCGCGAACCTCCCCGAGCGCGCCGCCGAGTTCGGGATGCCGCCCCGAGCGGAGATGTGGGGCTGGGGGCACGTCCGGCGCACCGAGCGCACCCTCGACGCCCTCGCCGTGGACGCCGGCCGGGCGAGCCTCGCCGCGGCCGGCGCCGCGCCCGGGGCGGTCGACGCCCTGGTGCTGTGCTCCACCCGGTTCCCGGGCGGCCCCCGGACCCACGGCGCCCTGGTCGAGCGGATCATGACCGGCATCGGGCTGGGTGACGCCGCGTTCACCGGCGTCACCCTCAACCGCTGCACCAACCTCCTGGTCGCCATCCGGCTCGCCCAGGCCCTGGTGGCGGCCGGCCACCACCGCACCGTGCTGGTCGTCACCACCGACCGCGTCACCGACGAGTCGGTGCGCATGGAGAACTTCGCGCTGTTCAGCGACGGCGCCGCCGCCTGCCTGGTGACCGCAGAACCCGGCCCCGGCGACACGTACGCGATCCTCGGCGGCGCCGCCGCCCAGCGCACCGACGCCCTCGACTGGTCGCACGAGATCAGTTCGGACCTCGGCCGCGAGGTCAACGACCGCCTGCTCACCCCGCTGGGCCTGGGGAGCGGCGACCTCGACGGCCTGCTCCACGCCAATCTGTACAAGCCCGTCGTGGTGCTCAAGGAGCGCCAGGCCGGCTTCGCCGCGGACCAGTTGTACACCGACAACATCGCCCGCGTCGGCCACTGCTTCGCCGCGGACCCCCTGATCAACCTCGTCGATCAGGCCGCCGCCGGCCGGCTGCGCGCCGGCGGCCACTACCTGCTGGCCTCCAGCGTCCCCGGAGCCCGCGTCGGCGTGCTGCTCCACAAGCTGTCCACCGACGACGAAACGGAGCTCGTATGAACGCCCAGGAGGGAAACGCCCAGGAGGGAAACGCCCAGCGGGGATTCGCTCTCCCGGACGTGATGACGTCCCTGCCCCGCGGCCCCCACGCCGTCACCCCCGGGGCGGCGGCGGAGACCGAGCGGCTGCTGGCCGCGCCGCCGGCCGAGATCTACCACCGGCTGCTGCGCGACCAGGAGTCCGAGACCACCCTGCTGCTCGCCCGCCACCTGCTGGAGGCGTTCCTGGCGCGGGGCGCCGAGGAGGCCGCCGCCCGGGGAGCCGGGGGCGACACCGGCACGGACGTCACCGCCGAGAGCCTGGCCGCGCTCGTCACCGCGGCCCGCGCCGAGCTCGACGAGCCGCTGGCGGCCCTGTGCGCCACCGCCCCCGGGACCCGGGAGCGCGTCCTGAGCCAGCGCGCCCCGCTCACCCTGCTCGCCGGCTGCTGGCTGGACACCGTCTCCCAGCCCGCCACCCAGCCCTCCGTGGTCGTCAACCGCCTCTTCGGCCACCACTTCCGGCTCATGGGCGAGGACGTCCCGCACCGCGGGCTGCTGCCGCGCCGCCGCCGCGCCCTGGAGGACCTCGGCGTCCACCTGCCCGCCGTCGAGAGCGCCGACTTCCTCACCAAGGCCGGGGCCCGCCCGCTGACCGCCTGGCACGGCGCCTTCCACCTGGCCCTGTCCCGGCTGCCCGCGAGCTTCCTGCCGGAGGTCGTGGGCGTGCACTACGCCACGCACGCCCTGGGCGTGGACGACCGGCTCACCGGCATGGCCCCCTTCCTGCCCGAGGCCGACCTCCAGGGGCTGCTCGCCGAGTACGTCGCCCTCACCCGCGAGTCGCCCACCGGCGCCGAGGACCGCGCCCGGCTGCTCGCCGCCGTCACCCTCGTCCTGCGGCTGGAGCGCGAGCACACCGCCGCGCTGACCGAGCTGGCGGCCCGGCTCGACGGGCTCTCCCTGGACGCCCGGGTCGCCGAGATCGTGGCCCGCCACGCGCCGTTCGCCGGCCGCCAGCACCGCGATGTGCGGCTGGGGGAGCGGTCGCTCATGGAGTGGCTCGACGACCCGGAGGCGGACCTCGCGGCCTTCGTCGCCGCGTTCCGCGCCTCCCGCCAGTTCAAACCGATGCGCGCCGGTGGCTGCCGCTTCCTGCGCGCCATCAAGTTCGGCGGCCCCATGTTCGGGATCTTCGACGAGCGCGAGGCGGCGACCTTCACGGAGTGGGCCGAGGCCATCGCGGCCGGCGCGCCGCCGGAGCTGGACTTCCGGCCCGACACGTCCGGCGACGCGGCGGCCCGCGGCTGGTACGAGGCCGTCCGCGCGACCCGGGCCGCCGATGTCCGGCTCACCGGGCCCGGCACCCCCGACGACCGCGAGCTCTTCCACCGGGTCGTCAACATCGAGCGCTTCCCCAACACCCTGGAGCTCGCCCGCGAGCGCGCCGAGGAGGGGCTCGCCGCCGCCGAGGTGCTCTTCCGGCACGGCGCCGACGGCGACTTCACCGACGCCACGTACTTCGACTACTCCGCCGAGGCCCTGATGGAGCGGGTGGACCGCGTCTACTGGGACAAGCTGGTCGGCGCCGTCGAGCCGCCGGCGGAGATCCCGGACCGGGAAGAGGTGATCTTCCGGCAGAAGACCTACGCCCTCGGCAGCCTGATCGACGGCGCCTGGTCGCACCGGACGGCCAACCTCGGCCGCTTCCACCGGCGGAGCGACGCCATGCTCTTCTCCATCTACGCCGACGAGATGGGCCGCGGCGACCTCGCCAAGAACCACATCACGCTCATCCACAACGTGCTGGCCAGCATGGACGTCGTACTGCCGCACATCCGCCAGGAGGAGTTCCTCGACCAGGACGAACTGCCCGACGGCGGATACGACTTCTCCATCCACCAGGCGTGCCTCGCGCTCTTCCCCGACAGCTTCTACAACGAGATCCTCGGCTACAACCTCGGCATCGAGATGTTCGGCCTGGGACAGCTGCGGATGACCGAGATCCGGAAGCTGCGCCGCCACGGCTTCGACGTCTCCTACGAGGAGGCGCACCTGTCGATCGACAACTTCTCCGCCGGACACGCCCGGCAGGCCGCCGAGATCATCGTCTCCTACCTGGACGAGGTGCGCCGGGACTTCGGCGACGCGGTGGTCCAGGACGAGTGGCGGCGCGTCTGGCGCGGCTACGCCTCCTTCGCCTACTTCGTGGAGCGCCGGCTCGTCGGCGAGCTGCGGGCGAAGGGGCTCACCGGGCGGAGCGCCGCGCCGGCGAGCACGGATTCCGGGGGCGGTCCCGGGAACGACTCCGGGTGCGGTCCCGACGGCGACTCCGACCGGGCGGACAGCGTCGCCCTGGTCATCTGACCCCCTGCCGCCGCGCCCCCACGTACCGCCGCTCCATCCGCGCGCCCCGACCCCGTACCGCCGTGCCCGCGCCCACCCTCGTACCGCCGCGCCCGCCCCGTACCGCCCCGACCCCTGGAGGCACCCAGTGGCTCTCGACCCGAGCCTCGACCCGGAGATGCTGGAACTCCCCTTCTACGAGCCGCGCCACCGCGCGTTCGCCCACGCCCTGGGCGCCTGGTGCGACGAGCGCGCCGGGCTCTGGGCGGAGGTCCGCCGGGAGGCCCCCGAGACGTCGGGGCCGCGCCTGGTCCGGGAGCTGGGCGCGGACGGCTGGCTGGCCTTCCTCGACCCGGACGGCGACCGGGGCGAGGGCGCGCACCCCGGCGCCGGCGCGGGCGACTTCCGCTCGCTGTGCCTGGCCCGGGAACGCCTCGCCCACGCCGAGGACCTCGCCGACTTCGCCTTCTCCATCCAGGCGCTGGCGGCGACCCCGCTGCTGAGGTACGGCACCCCCGAGCAGCGCCGCCGTCATCTGCCGGGCATGGCCGACGGTACGGTCGTGGGCGCGTTCGCCGTCTCCGAGGAGCACGCGGGCTCCGACGTCGCCGCGCTCTCCCTGCGGGCCGAGCGCACCGACGACGGCGGTCACGTCCTCAACGGCCACAAGGCGTGGATCGCCCACGGCAGCATCGCCGATCTGTACTGCGTCATCGCCCGCACCGGGGAGGGCCCCGGCCCGCTGGGCCTGACCGCCTTCCTCGTCCCCGCGGACACCCCCGGGGTCCGGGTCCGCGAGCACATCGAGGCCATCGCCCCCCGCTCCTTCGCGCATCTGTCCTTCGAGGACTGCCGGCTTCCGGCCGACAGCGTGCTCGGCCGCCGCGGCCAGGGGTTCGTCATCGCGATGGACCTGCTCGAACGCTTCCGGATGACGGTGGGCGCGGCCGCCCTCGGCTTCGCCCGGCGCGCCGCCGACACCGCCCTGGCCCACGCCCGCGACCGCGCCGCCTACGGCGGCCGGCTGCTCGACCTCCAGCTGATCAAGGCGTCCCTGGCGGACATGGAGGTGAAGATCGGCGCCGCCGCGCTGCTGGTGGCCCGCGCCGCCTGGGAGATCGACCGCGGCAACCGGCGCTTCCCCCACCACTCCGGCATCGCCAAGCTGTACGCCACCGAGGCCGCCCAGGAGGTCGTGGACGCCTCGGTGCAACTCCTCGGCGCCGCGGGGCTGGTCAGGGACAGCGTCACCGAACGGCTGTACCGCCAGGTCAGATCGCTGCGTGTGTACGAGGGCACCTCCGAGGTGCAGCGGTTGACCATCGCCGGGGCGCTCGACATGCGCCGGGCCGACCGCGCCAGGGCCCTCGACGCCGCGTCCGGCGGCGCGGCCGCCCCCGACATTGCCGCCGATCCGGGGAGCACCCCCGCCGCCGCGCCCGGCACCGCCCGGTGACCGTGACCGCGACCGCGCCCACCCCGGCCCGACACACGGCGACGAAGGAGTCCCGCGTGACCTCCCCCGTGGCAGCCGTCCGGCTCCCCGACCCCTACCCGTACTACGCCTCCCTCGTGGCCGAGCGCCCCTTCGCCCACGACGAGGGCCTCGGCGCCTGGGTGGCGAGCGACGCCGCCGCCGTCACCGCCGCGCTCGCCCACCCGGCGCTGCGCGTGCGGCCCGCCGCCGAGCCCGTGCCGGCCGGCCTCGCCGGCACCCCCGCCGGAGACGTCTACGGCGACCTCGTCCGGATGACCGACGGCCCGCTCCAGCGCCGTCTCAAGCACGTGGTGACCACCGCGCTCGGCCGGGCGGACACCGCCCGGGTGGCCGCCCTGGCCGCGGACCGCGCCCGCCGGAGTCTGGCCGCCGGCGGCCGACCCCGCCTGGGCGACCTGATGTTCGGCGTGCCCGCCCGCGTGGTCGCCGCCCTCTGCGGCCTCGACCGCGGCGCCGACGAGGAAGCCGCCCGGCTCATCGGGGACTTCGTGCGCTGTCTGCCCGCCACGGCCACCCCGGAGGACCGGCGGGCGGCGGCCCGCGCCGCGGCCCGGCTCCAGGACGCCCTCGGGCCCCGACTGACCCGCGCCCGTGCCCGCACCGGTACCGGCACCGGCACCCGCACCGGCCGTGAGCTCGGCAGCGGCCCGGGCCCCCGCCCCCGTACGGTCCCGGGCGCCGGGCCGGACGGCGACCTCCTCGCCGCCCTGGTGCGCGCCGCCCGCGACGCCGGCGAACCGGACACCGGCCGACCGCTGCTCTCCAACGCCATCGGCTTCCTGTCCCAGACCTACGACGCCACCGCCGGCCTCATCGGCAACACCCTGCTCGCCCTCGCCCGCGGTGTCGCACCGGCCCCGGGGCGGCCCGCGGCGCTCGCGCCGCTGGTCCGCGAGGTGGCCCGGTACGACGCCCCCGTCCAGAACACCCGCCGATTCGCCGCCGAGCCCTTCGCCCACGCCGGCGTCGAGGTCCCGCCCGGCGGGAGCGTGCTGGTGGTCCTCGCCGCCGCCAACCGGGACCCGGCCGTCAACCCCGACCCGCACGCCTTCCGCACCGACCGCGCCCGCCCCGCGCTGTTCACCTTCGGCGCCGCCGCGCACCGCTGCCCGGGTGAAGACCTGGCGGTGGCCATCGCCGCCGCGGTCGTCGGTGAACTGCTCGCGGCAGGCTGGGAGCCGTCCGGCCTGCCCGAGCGGCCCGCGTACCGGCCCCTCGCCAACGCCCGGATTCCCCTCCTGTGACGGCCGGCGGCCCCGCCCGACCCGGGGCCCGCCCAGATCCGAAAGCGAATCGCAGCAGATGACCCACACCCCGCGCCTGTGGATGCGGCACGAGACCCGGCCGAGCGAGCGGCGCGCGCCGATCGCCCCCGAACACGCCGAGGCGCTGGTGCGCCACGGCTTCGAACTCACCGTCGAGGAGTCGCCGCAGCGCGCCTTCCCGCTGGCGGACTACGTGGCCGCGGGCTGCCGTACCGCCCCCGCGGGCAGCTGGACCGAGGCGCCGGAGGACACGTACGTCATCGGGCTGAAGGAGCTCCCCGACGGCCCGGCCCGGCTGCGCCACCGGCACATCCTCTTCGGCCACGCCTACAAGGGCCAGGCCGGGGCGCGGGAGCTGCTGGGCCGGTTCACGGCGGGCGGCGGGGCGCTGCTCGACCTGGAGTACCTCGTGGACGCCGAGGGCCGCCGGCTCGCCGCCTTCGGCTACTGGGCCGGCTATGTGGGCGCCGCCCTGGCGGTCCTCCACCACCGCGGCCGGCTCACCACCCCGCTCGCCCCCCTCACCAAGGAGCGGCTCGACGAGGCCCTGCGCGCCGTCCGCCCCGCCGACCCGCCCACCGCCCTGGTCGTCGGCGCGCTGGGCCGCTGCGGGCGCGGCGCCTGCGACGCCCTGACCACCGCGGGCATCGAGCCCACCCGCTGGGACGTGGCCGAGACCGCGCACCTCGACCGCGCGGCGCTGCTCGGCCACGACATCCTGGTCAACACCGTCCTGACCACCCGGCCCGTGCCGCCGTTCCTGACCCGCGACGATCTCGACGACCCCGCCCGCGCCCTGCGCCTGGTCTGCGACGTGACCTGCGATGTGACCTCCGCGTGCAATGTGCTGCCCGTCTACGACGAGGTCACCTCCTGGGAGGAGCCGGTCCGCCGGCTGCGCGACGGCGACCGGCCGCTGGACCGGCCGCTCGATCTGATCGCCATCGACAACCTGCCGTCGCTGCTGCCGGTGGAGGCGAGCCGCGCGTTCTCCGCCGAACTGCTGCCCCATCTGCTGACGCTGGGCGAGGAGGGCTCGCCCTGGGACCGCGCCCTGCGGACCTTCCGTGAGGCCACTGCCACGGTCGCCACGGCCGCCACCGTGCCCGCCGCCCCGTCGTCCGCCACCGCGCCCATCACCACGACTGCCGCCGCGCCCGTCGCGCCCGCCACCTCGGCCGAGGAGACCCCCAGTGCCTGACACCGCCCCCACCGCCCCCCGGGTCCCCGCCAGCGGCACCGTCCACTGGATCGGCACCGGCCTGTCGACCGGCCGCACCGGCCTCGCCCTGCTGTGCGACCGCGCCGAGCGGGTCGTCATGTGGGGCCGCCACGAGAGCCGCGCCGCCGACCGGCTGGCCCGCCTCGGCCTCACCGGCCGGGCGGAGACCCGCGGCCTGGACCACGCGGAGCTCGCCGCCGAACTGCGCCCCGGCGACGTGGTGGTCTCCATGCTGCCCGCCACCGAGCACCCGGCGCTGCTGCGCACCGCGCTCGCCGCCCGCGCCCACTTCGCCTGCACCAGCTATGTCTCGGACGCCCTGCTGGCCGAGGCGGGGGCCGCCCGCGAGGCCGGCACCGTGGTGCTCACCGAGGCCGGGCTCGACCCCGGCATCGACCACCTGATGGCCCACCGGCTGGTCGAGGCCGCCCGCGAGGCCGTGGGGGACACCGCCACGGACGTCGACTTCACCTCGTACTGCGGCGGGCTGCCGGCCGTCCCCAACGCGTTCCGCTACCGCTTCAGCTGGGCCCCGTACGGCGTGCTCGCCGCCCTCGGCTCGCCCTCCCGGTACATCGCCGGGGGCGCCGAGCGCACCAGCGCCCACCCCTGGGAGGCCACCCGCCGCCACCGCCTGGGCGAGGAGGGCTTCGAGGTCTACCCCAACCGCGACAGCCTGCCCTTCATCGCCCAGTACGGCATCCCGGACGGCTGGCGGCTGGAGACGTTCATCCGCGGCACCCTGCGCAACGACGGCTGGCTGCGGGCCTGGGAGCCGGTCTTCGCGACCGTACGGACCGGGGACACGGCCCGGATCGCCGCGCTCGCCGAGGAGCTGGCGGCCCGCCACCCCACCACCGAGGCCGACCGGGACCGGGTGGTGCTCTCCGTGGCGCTGGAGCTGCGCACCCCCGACGGCGCGGGCTGGCGCGGCTCGTATCTGCTGGACCGCACCGGCGACGAGAGCGAGAGCGCGATGGCGCTGTGCGTGTCCCTGCCCCTCGCCTTCGGCGTCACCCGCGTCCTGGCGGACGCCACCCCGGCCGGGCTGCACCGCGCGGCCGAGAGCGCCGAGGAGTCCGAGCGCTGGCTGGCCTTCCTCGCCGGTCACGGCCTGGACCTCACGCTCCGGCAGCACCGCACGCCGTAACCCCGCACGCCGTAACCCCGCACCCCGTAACCCCCCTGCACCCCTTCGCACACCGGCGACTCACCGCACCGCACATCACGGCAACTCACGGAAAAGAGGTCCGGACATGGGGCACGAGAGCACCCACCGCGATCCCGCGCACCACCGCTGCGTCGGGGTCGGCGTGGGCCCCGCGAACCTGAGCCTGGCATCGATCCTGCACAGCCACCCCGAGGTGACCAACCTCTTCATCGACCGCAAGGCCGCCTTCGGCTGGCACGACGGCCAGCAGATACCCGGCGCGACGCTCCAGGTGTCGATGTTCAAGGACCTGGTCAGCCTCTCCGACCCGGCCAACCCCTTCTCCTTCCTGTCGTACCTCCACGACCAGGGGCGGGTCTACCACTTCCTCAACGCCCAGTTCTCCGACGTGCCCCGCCAGGAGTTCCGCAACTACCTGGAGTGGGCCAGCCGCCGCAACGGCAACCTCGCCTTCGGCGAGGAGGTGCGGGAGGTCGGCTTCGACGGCGTCTTCACCGTGCGCACCGACCGCCGCAGCGTGACGGCCGACAACATCGTGGTCGGCGTCGGCAACCGGCCCTGGGTGCCGCCGCAGGCGCGTCCGCACCTCGGCGCCAGCCAGTTCCACATCAGCGAGTACCTGACCCGGGCCCGCGACCTCGGCGGCAAGCGCGTCGCCGTCATCGGCGGCGGCCAGTCCGGTGCCGAGGCATTCCTCGAACTGATCACCCGCACCGGTGGCGAACTGCCCCGCCGGGTCTCCTGGATCTCCCGGCGGCGCAACTACTTCCCCATCGACGACTCGCCGTTCACCAACGACTTCTACATGCCCTGCCACTCCGACTACTTCTACCGGCTCTCCCCGCAGGCCCGGTCCGCCTTCAACGCCCAGCACCTGCTGAGCAGCGACGGCATCTCGGAGGCGACGCTGCGCGACATCTACCAGCGGCTGTACGTGCTGCGCTTCATCGAGGACCGGCCCGACGTCGTCGTCCTGCACCCCAACCGGGAGGTGGTGGACGTCACCGGCGCCGGCGGCGGGGCCTGGGACGTCACCGTCCGCCACAACGACGAGCCGCACGGCACGGAGCACCACGAGGTCGACGTCGTGATCTGGGCGACCGGCTTCCGCCCCGCCCCCATGGACTTCCTCGACGGCCTCGCCCCGCGCATCGAGCGCGAGGGCGGCGAGTTCCGCATCGACCAGGACTACGCGGTGCGCTGGGACGGCCCCCTGGACCGCAACATCTTCGTGCAGAACGGCGCCCGGGGGCAGCGCGGCCTGGCCGACCCCAACCTCAGCCTCAACGCCTGGCGCAGCCGGCGCATCGCCGACCGGCTCCGCGGCGTCCGCGGCGACCAGCAGCTCGCCTCGTTCATCGAGTGGTCCACCAAGGACACCGAGGTCCGGGAGCCGTGGACCGCGTGACGGAGACGACCACGGCCGCGACGGCTGCGACGGCGACGACCACGGCCGCCATGACGGCTTTGACAGCGAACGAAAGCTTCTTCGACACCGCGGTCGTCGGGGCCGGCGTCATCGGCTGCATGACCGCCCAGCGGGTGCTCGACCACGCCCCCGGCACCACCCTGGCCCTGCTGGACCAGGACGCCGTCGCCGCCGGCGCCACCCGCCGCTCCGCCGGCCTGCACTTCCCGCGCGGCGCCACCGAGCGGGTGCGCCGGATGTCGGCCTTCAGCCAGGACCACTACGCGCGGCTGCGCGCCGACCGTCCCGACCTGCCCATCCGCCCCCTGGGCATGACGGTGGTCGCCGCCGCGGCCGGCGAAGTGGCCGTGCGCGAGGCGTACCTCGACAGCGCCCGGCTCACCCCAGTCGACCGGGTGCCCGGCGGGCTCGTCGAGCTGCCGCCCGGCCACCTCGCCTGGGACGGCGCCGGCTGCCAGTACGCCGACGTGGCCGCCCTCACCCAGATCCTCGCCCGCGAACTGCGCGAGCGCGCCACGGTCCACGAGGGGGTGCGGGTGACCGCGGTGCGCCCCGAGGAGCACGGCATCGTGCTCGACCTGGGCACCGGCCGCACCCTCACCGCCGGCCGGGTGGTCCTCGCCCCCGGGCCCTGGCTCGCCGCCCCCGCCTGGCGGGACCTGGTCGCGCCGCTCGGCGCCCGGGTGAAGAAGGTGGTCGCCCTGCACATCGAGCGCCCGCCCGCGCCCGGGGACCACACCATCGTCCTCCACGACGAGGACGCCTTCCTGCTGCCGCTCCACGAGCGCGGCCACTGGCTGTTCAGCTACACCTGCCAGGAGTGGGACGTCACCCCCGACGAGCTCGGCGACGGCGTGTCGGCCGCGCATCTGCGCGAGGCCCGCGAGGTGCTGGGCCGCTACGCGCCCGCCCTCGTCGACCACTGTGTCTCGGGCCGCGTGTTCTGCGACGCCTACGGCCCGCACGGCGAGCCCCTGGTGACCCCCCTCGCCGGCGACCCGCGCCTGGTCCTCGCCGGCGCGGCGAGCGGCTCCGGCTACCGGCTCGCCCCCGCCATCGCGGCCGAGGCCGCCGGGCTGCTCCCCCCTCCGTGCCGCGAAGAGAAGGACGAGAAGTGATCATCAACAGCTATGACGAGACGGTCCTGAGCGAAGCGTTCGGCATCGACATGGCCGGCGTCGAGGGACTCGGCGTGGGCGCCGGCTGGGGCCGCGTCGCGCCCGGCCGCGCCTCGGACAACCACCAGCACGACGAGACCGAGTTCTTCGTGATCGTCGCCGGCCGCGGCGAGTTCGTCGTCGACGGCGTGCGCCACCCGGCCGCCCCCGGCACCGTGGCGCTCTTCGAGCCCTTCGAGTCCCATGTGCTGGAGAACACCGGCGACACCGACCTGGTCTTCCTGACCCAGTACTGGCGCGACGGGCGGCGGGCGCTCGACTCGGCGCTCTCCGCCCGCCGCAAGGGCTTCGGCGACCGCCCGGTGTTCGTCTTCTCCACCCCGCCCACCCCCAACGGCGACCTCCACCTCGGCCACCTGTCCGGCCCGTACCTCGGCGCCGACGCCTATGTGCGCTTCCAGCGCATGAACGGCACCCGGGCCTGGCACCTCACCGGCAGCGACGACTTCCAGAGCTATGTGCTCGGCGCCGCGCGCGCCGAGAACCGCGGACCGGCCGAGACCGCGGCGCACTACAGCGCCGAGATCGCCGAGACGCTGCGGCTGATGGACATCCCGCTCGACCAGTACACCGTCACCAACGACGACGCCGACTACCCCGAGGGGCTGCGGGAGTTCTTCTCCCGGCTCGTCGCCTCCGGCGGCGTCGCCCCCACCGAGGGCCGCGCGCTCTTCGACGCCGAGACCGGCCGGTATCTGTACGAGGTCGACGTCAAGGGCGCCTGCCCGTCCTGCTCCTCGGGCACCAGCGGCAACATCTGCGAGGAGTGCGGCGAGCCCAACACCGTCGCCGACCTCGGCGATCCCGTCGCCACCCGGACCGGCGCCGTGCCCCGCCCCGGCACCGTCACCCGGTTCAGCCTCCCGCTCCACGAGCACCGCGACACCGTCGCCGACCACCACCGCCTCGGCCGCGTACCGGCCCGGCTGCGCGAGCTCGCCGACCGGCTCTTCCGCCGCCCCGCCCTGGACATCCCGATCACCCACCCCTCCACCTGGGGCGTCACCCCGAGCGAACAGGACACCCGGGACCAGGTGATCTGGGTCTGGCCGGAGATGAGCTACGGCTTCCTGCACGGCATCCAGGCGCTCGGCCGCCGCCTCGGCCGCGACTGGCAGGCGTCCGCCCCGGAGGAGGACTGGAAGATCGTCCACTTCTTCGGCTACGACAACAGCTTCTACCACGCGGTGCTCTACCCCGTGCTGTACAAGCTGGCGCACCCCGGCTGGACGCCCGCCATCGACTACCACGTCAACGAGTTCTACCTGCTGGAGGGCGCCAAGTTCTCCACCAGCCGCCGGCACGCCATCTGGGGCAAGGAGATCCTCGGGCCCGACAGCGTCGACGCCGTCCGCTACTTCCTCGCCGCCACCCGGCCCGAGGGCGAGCGCACCGACTTCCGCCGCTCCGCCTACGACACGACCGTCCGGGACACCCTCATCGGCACCTGGCAGAGCTGGCTGAACGACCTCGGCGACCGCGTGGACAAGGCGTACGAGGGCCTCGCCCCGGACGCGGGCGTGTGGACCCCCGAGCACTCCGCCTTCCTCGCCCGGCTGGGCACCCGGCTGACCGCCCTCACCGGCAGCCTCGACGCCGAGGGCTTCTCGCTGCGCCGGGCCGCGGCCGAGCTGACCGGCATCGTCGAGGACACCGTCGCCTTCTCCCGCCGCGAGGGGCTGCTCGCCGAGGCCGACGGCTGGCGCAGCGAGGCGCGCACCGCCATCGCCCTCGAACTCGCCGCGGCCCGCCTGCTCGCCCACGGCGCGGCCCCCGTCATGCCCCGCTTCGCCGCCCGCCTCGCCGAGGCGCTCGGCCTCGGCGAGACCCCCCTCACCTGGCCGAGCACGGTCGACCTGGTCGCGCCCGGCAGCCGGATACGGCTCGCGCGGACGGAGTTCTTCCCGGCCGTCACCGCGCCCGCCGCCCCGGCCATCGCCGCGTACGACTCCGTCCCGGCCGCTGCCACCGCCGCGTACGATTCCGCGCCGGCCACCGCGTACGACCCGGCCGCCGCGCCCGGGGCGGCCCCGGCCCCCGCCGTCGCCCCCGCGCTGCTGCCCTGGCTCGGCGAACTCGTCCGCACCGTCCTGCCCGAGCCCACCGAACAGGACCTCACCGGCCTCGCCGGCCGCACCCTGGCGTCCCTGGGCACCGGATCGCTGTCGGCCGTCACCCTCCAGTACCAGATCCTCGAACAGCTCGACGTCGACGTCGCCCTCGAGGAGCTCCTCGGCGACCTCGACCTCACGGCCCTGGCCGCGCTCCTGGAGGAACGCGCCGAGCCGGCCGCCGTCCGCACCGTCACCGAGGGCGCCGCATGAGCCCCGTCGACATCATCCGGGAGATCGAGTCGCGCGGGCTGTCGATCACCGTCGAGGGCGGCGACCTGCGACTCCAGGGCACCCGCGACCGGATGGCCCCCGAGTTCATCGCCCGGATCAAGGCCGCCAAGGAAGAGCTGGTCGCCCACCTCACCGAGGAGGCCCGCCGGCTCCGCGGCTTCCCGCTGACCCCCCTCCAGCGCGGCTATCTCCTCGGCCGCGGCGGCATCTTCGAGATCGGCGACGTGGCCAGCCACGTCTACCACGAGATCGAGGGCGTCTGGGACCTCGACCGGCTGGAGACGGCCCTCAACGCCGTGGTGCGCCGGCACGGCGCCCTGCGCTCCCGCTTCGTCGGCGACGACCGGCAGATCACCCACGCCCCCGCCGACGACCTGACCATCACCCGCCACGATCTGCGCGGCGGCGACGAGGAGGACATCCGCCGCGCCCGGCTCGCCCTGCGCGACCGGCTCTCGCACCGGGTGCTTCCCGCCGACCGGGGCCCGCTGCTCGCCGTCGACGCCACCCTCCTGACCGACGACCGCATGGTGCTCCACATCGGCCACGACGGGCTGGTCATGGACGGGATCAGCATGTTCCTGTTCTTCCGCGCCTGGTGGCGGGCGTACGAGCGGGGCGCGGACCCGGCGGCCCCCGAGGAGACGCCCTTCGACGCCTATGTGGCCGCCCTGGAGCGCGCCCGCGGCCGGGCCCCCGCCCAGCGCTCCCGGGACTACTGGCTCGCCCGGGTCGACGACCTCGCGCCCCACCCGGACCTGCCCCTGCGCACCAGCCCCGCCGCCGTGAAGAACGCCCGCTTCTCCCAGCGGCAGGTGCGCCTCGGCGCGGCCGACTGGCGGACCCTCAAGGAGCGCGCCGCGGCCGCCGGGCTCACCCCCTCCGCCCTGCTGCTCGTCGCCTACGGCGAGACCCTCGCCACCTGGGGCGCCGGGGCGCGGTTCACCCTCAACACCACCGTCGCCAACCGGCCGCCGGTGCACCCGCGGATCTTCGAGGCCATCGGCCAGTTCTCCGACCCCATGCTGGTGGAGATCGAGATCGACCGGAGCGTGCCCTTCACCGAGCGGGCCCGCGCGGTGCAGGCCCGGCTCCGCCGCGACCTCGACCACCGCCACTTCTCCGGCATCGAGGTGATGCAGGAGCTCGCCCGCCGCCGCGGCGGGGTGGCCGGCGCCCGCATGCCGTTCACCTTCAACAGCGCCATCGGGCATGTGCAGGGCGACGTCGACGGCTCGGCGCTGGAGCTGTTCGGCCCCGAGACGTACTCCGTCAGCCAGACCCCCCAGGTGTGGCTCAACGCCTTCGCCATGGAGCAGCACGGCGGGCTCGTCGTCCAGCTCGACGGCGTGGACGAGCTGTTCCCCGAGGGGCTGCTCGATGACCTGGCCACCGGCTACCGGACCCTGCTGACCACCCTGCGCGAGGAGCCGGCCTGGCGGCGCACCGCCTTCGACCTGCTGCCCGAGGCCCAGCGGGAGCGGCGCCGCGAGGCCAACGACACCGCCACCGCCCTGCCCGACACCATGCTCGGGGACGCCTTCGTCGCGCGGGCCGCCGAGCACCCGGACGAGCCCGCGGTCATCACCTCCCGGGGCGAACTGAGCTACGGCGAACTGCTCCGGCGCGCCACCCGCGCCGCCCACTGGCTCCGGGAGCGGGGCGTCGGGCGCGACGAACTCGTCGGCCTGGTCATGCACCGCGGCCCGGAACAGATCGTCGGCATCCTCGCCACCGTCCTCGCGGGCGGCGCCTACCTGCCCGTGGACGCGGGCCTGCCGACCGAGCGGCAGCGGTACATGCTCCGCGACGGCCGGGTGCGCCACGTCCTCACCAACGCGGACTGGGACGACCCCGACGGCGAACGCCAGGTGCTGCGCCTCACCGGAACCGGCCCGGCCGGCCCGGGCACCACGGCCGGCCCGGGCACCACGGCCGGTCCGGGCACCACGGCCGGCCCGGACGCCACGGTCGATACGGACGGCCCGTCGGCAGCGGCCCGGGTGCCCGCCCCGCTGCCCGGCGCCACCCCCGACGACCTCGCCTATGTGCTCTACACCTCCGGCACCACCGGCGAGCCCAAGGGCGTGATGGTCAGCCACCGCAGCGTGGCCAACGTCGTCGCCGACTGCGCCCGCCGCTTCGCCATCGGCCCCGGCGACCGGTTCTTCGCCATCAGCGCCTTCAACTTCGACCTGTCCGTGTGGGACGTCTTCGGCGCCCTCTCGGCCGGCGCGGCCCTGGTCGTGCCGGACCGGGACAAGGCCGTCGACCCCGCCCACTGGCTGGAGCTGTGCGAGACCGCCGGTGTCACCGTGTGGAACTCGGTGCCCGCCATCGTCTCCCTCCTCCACGACCAGGCCGTGGCCGACGGCGTCGTGCCGCCCGCCCTGCGCCTGGTGATGATGAGCGGCGACCGCGTCCCGCCGGCCCTCCCGGCCGCGCTGCGCCGCCTCGTGCCGGGCCTCGACGTCGTCTCGCTCGGCGGGCCCACCGAGACGACGATCTGGAACATCCTCCACCCGGTGGGGCCGGAGGAGGACGGCAGCGAGTCCATCCCGTACGGCCGCCCCAACGCCAACAACCGCGCCTACGTCCTGGACCGGGACGGGCTCGACGCCCCCGACTGGGTCACCGGCGAGATCTGCGCCGCCGGCACCGGACTGGCCCGCGGCTACTGGGCCGACGAGCGGCGCACCGCCGAACGGTTCGTCCACGACCCCCGGCTCGGCGAGCGGATCTACCGCACCGGCGACCTCGGCCGCTACCTCCCCGACGGCTCCATCGCGATCCTCGGCCGCGGCGACTTCCAGATCAAGGTCAACGGCTACCGCATCGAGGCCGGGGAGGTGGAGACCCGGCTCACCGCCCTGGACGCCGTCCGGCGGGCCGTGGTCGCCGGCCGGCCCGGCGCGCGCGGCGACCGGCTGGTGGCCCACCTCGTACCGGCCGGCGAGGAGCGGCCCACCGACGCCGAACTGCGCCGGGCGCTCCGCCGCGACCTGCCCGAGTACATGATCCCCTCGGCCGTGGTCTGGCACGACGCCCTGCCCCTGACCCGCAACGGCAAGGTGGACCGCAAGGCGCTGGCCGCCCTGGACGTCGACGCCGACCGGTCCGCCGCCGACGGCACCACCGCTCCGGCCGGGGGCGATGCGCCCGCCTCCGAGACGGAACGCGTGCTCACCGGCGTCTGGTCCTCGGTGCTGCGCGGCGCCCGGGTGGGCCCGCTCGACAGCCTGCCCGCGCTCGGCGGCGACTCCATCGCCGCGGCCCGCATCCTCACCGTCGTCCGCAAGGAGTTCAAGGTGGCCATTCCGCTCGATCTCATGACCGAGCTGGGGACCGTGCGCGCGATGGCCGGCCATGTCGACCGGGTGCTGGCCGGCCGCGCGGAGCAGGGGGCACGGGCGTGAGCGGCTCGCCGATCAACCGGATCGTCTCGGGCCCGCCCACCGCCGGCGGCCGGATCTCCTTCGCCCGCCTCGACGGCATCCACTCGCTGAGCCTGGCCGACCTGTACGAGCGCGCCGGCCGGGTGGCGGTGCGGCTGTACGAGATGGGGGTGCGCCCCGGCGACCGGATCGGCGTCCTCGCCCCCAACCGCCTCGAATGGGTGCTGCTCGACCTCGCCGCGCTGCGCCTCAAGGTGGAGACGGCCGGCCTCGAACCCGGCAAGTTCGAGCCCTCGGCCGAGCTCATGGCCCGCTACGACCTCGAACTGCTCTTCAGCGACCGGCCCTCGGACGCCCCGGGGGTCGTGCCCATCGCCGAGGTCCAACGGCTCGCCGAGAAGCCGCTGGACGGCGCCGGGCCCCCGGTGGCGCACTACGGGCCCGAGGAGACCACCACCGTCAAGTTCACCTCCGGCAGCACCGGCGTGCCCAAGGGCCTCGCCGCCACCGTCGGCAGCATCGACAGCTCGCTGAGCGCCGTCCAGGAGATGTTCGCCCACGGCCCCGGCGACGACGTGTTCGTCTTCCTCCCGCTCTCCCTCCTCCAGCAGCGGTACTGGATCTACTCCGCGCTCGCCTGGGGACACGACGTCACCATCAGCACCTACGAGGCCGCCTTCGCCGTCCTGCCCAGGGTGAGCCCCACCGTCGTCATGGGCGTGCCCGCGTTCTTCGAGACGGCCAGGCGCCACATCGAGGCCCGCGCCCGCCGGCTCGCCACCGCGTCCGGCACCCCCGAGGAGGCCGTACGGGACGCCGCCCGGCGGCTGTTCGGCCCCCGGGTGCGCTACCTGTGGACCGGCTCCGCCCCGGCGAGCGCCACCGTCCTGCGCTTCTTCACCGACGACGCCGGGCTTCCCCTCTACGAGGGCTACGGGCTCAACGAGACCTGCATCGTCGCCAAGAACCACCCCGGGGCGAGCAGGGAGGGCAGCGTCGGCAAGGTGCTGCCGGGCAAGGAGGTGCTGATCGGCGAGGACGGCGTCATCAGCGTCCGCGCCGACCACCCCGTCAACACCGCGTACGCCTACGCCGCGCCCGGCGACTCCGAACGCGTCTTCGGCCCCGACGGCACCGTGCGCACCGGCGACCTCGGCCACCTCGACGAGGACGGCTTCCTGTTCGTCCGGGGCCGCGCCGACGACGTCATCGTGCTCGACAACGGCAAGAAGATCGTCGTACGGCCCATCGAGGAACGGATGGCCGCGGACCCCGCCATCGCCGAGTGCGTGCTGTTCTGCCCCCACCAGACCGAGCTCGTGGCCGTGGTCTCCCCGGCCTCCGTGCCCGCCGACCCCGAGGCCGTCGCGGCCCGGCTCGCCCTCGTCAACGAGGCCCTCGAACCGGACGAGCGCATCCGCCGCGCGGTGGTCGCCACCGAGCCCTTCAGCATCGAGGGCGGCCTGCTCACCTCCCAGTTCAAGCCCAAGCGCCGACAGATTCTCGCCGCGTACCGGCGCGAGATCCACGACCCCACGGAAGGCATCCATGCGCCCTGACACCGCACCCGTATCCGAGTCCGCGCCGACGCCCGCGGCCGCCCCCGCGCCGACGCCCGCCGCTCTCGACCCCACCGCTCTCGACCCCGCCGTCGAGACCGCCGCCCGGGAGATCCTCTCCTCGCTGCTGGTCACCGAGGTGGCCCCCGACACCCTCGACCTCGACGCCACCATGGCCGACGCCTACGGGCTCACCTCCCTCAACAAGGTCCTCTTCCTCACCTCGCTCTGCGACGAGACCGGCGTGGACCTGGCCCACTTCACCGAACACGACCTCGCCGGGATGCGCACCCTGCGCGAGGTCGTCACCTCCCTCACCCGGCACACCCCGAAGGCGGCCTGACCATGAGCTGGAACCTGACCGCGGCGGCCACCCTGGAGAACGAGCACGTCCTCCTGCGCCCCATCGCCCCCGAGGACCGCGAGGGCGTCCGCGCCGTCGCCATGGACCCCGAGATCTGGCGCTACTTCGTCTCCCTCGTCGAGACCGACGCCGACTTCGAGACCTTCTTCGACGCCACCCTCGCCGACCACGCCGCCGGCCGCCGCGTCGTGCGCGTCATCGTCGACAAGAGCACCGGCCGGATCGCCGGCAGCATGAGCTACGGCAACATGGCCGAGGCCGACGCCCGGCTGGAGATCGGCTGGTCCTGGCTGGGCCGCGACTTCCAGGGCCGGGGCGTCAACCGCTGGGCCAAGTACCTGCTGCTGGAGCACGCCTTCGAGCGCATGGGCGCCGAACGGGTCGAGTTCAAGACCGACGAGCTCAACACCCAGGCCCGGCGCGGGCTGCGCAACATCGGCGCCGTGGAGGAGGGCACCTTCCGCAGCTACAACTACATGCCGGGCGGCCGGCGCCGCGACGCCGTCTTCTACAGCATCCTGCGCGCCGACTGGCCCCGGGTGAAGCAGCAGCTGGCCACCCGCCCCAAGGTCACCGACACCGTCGCGGGCGCCGTCGGATGACCACCGGCGGGGGCATCCCCCACATCCAGGCGTCCGGCGCCCCCTTCGCCGTCGGACAGGCCCACGGCCGAGCCCTCGCCACCCCCCTCCGGTCCTTCCTCGACGACTCGCTCTGCCGGCTCAACAAGGTCATGCAGACACCGGTCACGATGGACGAGCTGCTGCCGTCGATCGCCGCCTACCGGGCGGCGGTCGCGGCGGCCGCGCCCGACCTGGCCGAGGAGGTCCGCGGGCTCGCCGCCGGCGCCCGCCTGACCGACGAGGAGGCGTGGCTGCTCCAACTCCGCCGCGAGATCATGGGCTACCGCAAGGTCCCCACCATGGGCGACTGCACCACGTACGCCCGCACCGGCCCCGAGGCCGACGGGCGGCCCGTCCTGGCCCAGACCGTCGACCTCAACGGCGACCTCGACGACCACATCGCCGTCCTGGAGATCGCCCGCGCGGGCTCCCCGCGCCGCTCCCTGGTCCTCAGCTTCGGCGGGCTCCTCGGCTACCTCGGCCTCAACAGCGACGGCCTCGCCATCGGGCTCAACCTCGTGCTCGGCGGCGACTGGCGGCCCGGACTGCCGCCGTACCTGGCCATCCGCCACCTCCTCGACACGGCGGGCAGCGTGGCCGAGGCACTGGCCGCGCTGCGCGGACTGCGGCTGGCCAGCTCCCGCTCGCTGACCCTGTGCGATGCCGACGGGGCGGCCTGGGTCGAAGTCCTCGGGGACGAGCTGCGGGTCACCAGGACCAGCCGCCCCGTCCACACCAACCACTTCCTCCACCCCGACCTCGCCCCCCGCGACGAGATCAACGTCTTCGCCCGCAACTCCTCCCGGCGCCGGCTGGACGCGGCCACCGCCGCGCTCGCCGGGCTGCCCGCCGGCGCGGGCCCCGAGGACCACTTCGCGGTGCTCTCCGAGCCGCCCGTCCGGGTGCCCGACAACGGCGACATCCGTCGGGAGAGGACGGTCGCCGCCGTCGTCATGCGGCCGGACCTCGGCGAACTCCACGTGCGGCGGGGGGACCCCGCGCTCACGACGACCGAGGTGTTCCGGCTCGGGTCGCGGGCGGCGGTGCCGTCGGAGGCGCGCGGCGCGGGGGCCGGCACGTGACAGCCGTGGAGGCGTGGCTGGTGGACCTGGCCGCGCACGGCCCCGCGCCCCCCGGGCGCGACCTCGCCGGGCTCCTCGCGGAGGACGAGCGCCGCCGCGCGGCGGCCTTCGTCCACGAGGAGCCCGCCCGCCGCTTCGTCGCCGCCCGGCTCGCCCTGCGCGAGCTGCTCGGCAGCCGCCTGGGGGAGCGGCCGGGGGCGGTACGGATCGCCGGCACCCCGGCCGGGAAGCCGTACCTCCCCGACCACCCCGGGCTCGGTCTGAGCTGGTCCCGCTCCCGGGACCTGCTGCTCCTGGCGCTCGCCGAGAACGCGCCCGTCGGGGTGGACATCGAGGAGCTCACGGAGGTGCCGGAGGCGGCGGAGGTCCTCGCCACGGTCTGTCCGGCGCTCCCGGCCGTACGGGACGCGGTGACGTTCCTCCGCGCGTGGACGTTGCTGGAGGCCGCGGTCAAGGCGACCGGTCGTGGGCTCGCCCACGGGGCGCGTGAGGTCGATCTCGCCCTCGACGCGGGTGGTGGGGTCACGTTGCGAGGCATCGCGGGCGGTGTGTGGCCCTCCACGACGCGGTGGCTGACGCCCGGCTCGGGCCCCCCGGCCCTCGCCTCTTTCGTCTGCGCGGGTGACGACATGTCCCTCACGCTCCATGAGTGACGCCCATGCCCCGCCCTCCGGGCGGGGGGACCCGCCGGCCTCTATCCGAGCGTGCGCATCGCCTCGACGACCTCGCCCACCGCCGCATGGGGGATCGCCGTGGCGGCCTCCTCGAGGACGAGCAGCCGCGCCCCAGGGATCTCGCGCGCGAGCGCCTCGCCGTTGCCGACGGGGAAGAACCGGTCGCGGCGGCCGTGGACGACGAGTGTGGGGACCCCGATCTGGGGCAGGCGCTCGCGCCAGCGGGGCGCGCAGTCGAGCCCGGCGAACACCATGCCCATCTGGTTGGCCATGTGGACCGCGGGCGCGGTGCCGGGCGTGCGGTCCCAGACGCGCGCGGCGATCGCGCGCGCGGCGACGGGGTCGTCGCCGCGGATCTCCGCACCGGCGGCGGCGAACTCCGCGACCGCCTCGCGGTCGGTCCAGTCGGGCATCGGACGCGCGAACAGCCGGCTCATCGTCGCCTGGTCATGGCCGGGGAGGTCGTCGTCGGGCGGGCCGGGGGCGACCGCGCGGGTGCCGACCAGGGTGAGCGCCGAGAACGCGCCCGGATGGTCGAGCGCGGCCACCTGGGCGACCATCCCGCCGACGCCGATCCCCGCGAGGTGCGCGGGGCGGCCGCCGAGCACGTCGGCGAGGGCCGCCGCGTCGGCGGCGAGGTCGCGCAGGGTGTAGGCGGGCGCCTCCGGCTCCGCCGTCGTCGACTCCCCGCTGTCGCGCAGGTCGTAGCGCACGACGCGGTGCCCGCGGGCGGCGAGGCGCTCGCACAGTGTGTCGGGCCAGGAGAGCATTGTCGTCCCGCCCGCGAGCAGGACGAGTGGTGCGTCGTCGTCACCGAACGACTCGATGCCCAAGGTGATTTCATTGGCGTTGACGGTGGTCATCGGATCACCCCAGGACGTCGGCGCGCCGCGCGCGGGTTCGCGCGACGCCCCCATTGTCCGCGACGCGAGCGTCAAGGCTTTCCCGCCCCTCCGGGGCGGGGGTGGGGTGGTGTTTGCGCGCCCCTGGGGTGCGGGTGTCGGTGCCGCACCGGGGTACCTCCTCGGCGGCGCACGTGCACGTGGTTTCTTCGGCTTTCTCGCCGTCTCGTGCGCCGCGCTGCGGGGGCACCCCGCTACGTCCCCTCCGGCGGTTGGGGCGCACAAAGCGGGGTGGGGGTTCTCGCGCTCCCTGTGTGCCCAATTCCGGACGGATGCGCGACCTGCCGGCCGCAACCACCGATGGTTATTCACCCCCTACCGCGGGCGCGCCGCAATACCGGCCGGAGGGGACGTGGCGGGGTGCCCCCGCAGCGCGGCGCACATCACCCCACAGAGAGCCGAAAAACAACCCGCACGGTGCGCCGCCGAGGAGGTACCCCGGCGCGGCACCGACCCACCCACGAACAGAGCGCACGACCGCAACCCCCACTACCCGCGCCGAAGGCGCGGGAACAACAGGTCGGGCACCTCACGGACAACGACAACGTGGACGTCGGGCAACCCGGGCCGGAGGGCGTCACGTCACGTCGACAGGCAACGTGAACGTGGGCGTCGGAAACCCCCGGAGGGACACGCCCCGTTCCTGACTTGAAGTCAAATGCGTAACCTGAGTCACCTGATTGTGCGTCAGCTACGCCACCCAGTGAGCAGGAGCGGGCACGAACGATGCTTGGATCGACTCATGGCACCCTGACCACCGGCACCCGCCCGGCCCGCGTCGCCGCCTGCGGGGACCGCGTCCCGCCGCCGGCCGCCCCCGGCGACCCCCGTATCGAGGGGACCCAGGACGTCGAGCGGGACGTCGGCGGACGCCCCCTGCGCGCGGCCGTCCCGGACCTGGACCGGCTGTTCAGGCCGGAAACGCTCGCCGTCATCGGCCCCACGGGCGGCGAGGACGAGGACCGGATCACGCGCGAGGTCGTCGCCTGGGCGCGGCGCATCGGCGCCCGGCCGCACACCGTCCACCCGGCCCACGCCGGACCGTGCGCCGAGCGCTGCCGGCCCTCCGTCGCCGAACTGCCCGAACGCATCGACCTCGCCGTGCTGTTGAACCCGGCGACGCTCGACGCCGAGGACGACACCACGAACCCCACCCTGGAGGACCTCGCCCGAGCGAGGCCCCGCTTCGTCGTGGCGCTGGGCCCCACCCCCGCCCCGGAGGGGCGGGAAAGCTTGTGGCGGCCGAAGGCCGGGGCAAAGGCCCCGCGCCTTCGGCGCGGGAAAAAGGGGCGCGGCCGGAGGCCGGGGAACGACACGCGTGTGACAGGAGTAAGCCGCGTGAACGACGAGAGGCCGCGTGAATCGAGAGGCGCACGGGGGCGCGCCCAGGGCCACAACCCCTTGCGAGGTAGGCGCGACCGCGCCTACCTCGCCGGCTTGCGCCCGGTGATACCGAGGTGAACGAGCAACGCCAAATTCGGCTTGAGCTCCGCCTGCTTGACGCCCCAGCTCTGAAAACCCTTCTGGTGCGAGGCGACCGCGGCCAGCATCGCGACGAGCGACCCCGCGACGGCCGCCGCGCTGACGTCCTTGTCGACCTTGCCCTTGGTCTGGAGCTCCTTGACGGAGTCCGTGAGGGAGTTGGTGACGGCGTTGAGGATCTTCATGCGGATCTTGTAGAACCGCTTGTCGCCCTCCGCCGCGCCGAGGTCGATGACGCGCAGAATCGCGTCGTGCTTGCGCCAGAACGTGAGGAAGCCGTCGACCAGCTCCTCCGCCGTCTGCCAGGCGGACTTGCCGACCCAGGAGCGCCCGGCGACGAGCTCGGTGAGGCTCGCGCCCTCCTTGGCCATCTCCTCGGCGATCTCCAGCACGGCGCCTTCGACGTCGGGGAAGTACTGGTAGAAGGTCGCGGGCGAGGTTCCCGCCTTCCGGGCGACGTCGATGACCTTGACGTCTCGGTACGGCGAGGAGGAGAGCATCTCGCTGAGGCAGTCGAGCAGCTTCTGCCGCGTCGCCTGCCCGCGGCGCCCGGCCACCCGGCCGTCCACGGTGCGAACTTGTCCTGTCATGCCGTCAGCTTACCGAGGGGTGATCGGAGCGCGATTCGACTGCGTGCAAATGGGGAGGGCGCTCAGGGGCGCCGCGAATCGCCAGTTCAGCACGGGGTCGTGGGGGAAATTGCCGAGGTCCGGATACGCCGTGCGGGTGGCTCCGGCGGCCGGGACGCGCACCGGCCGGAGCGCTTCGTCAACAGGCTGTGGACGACGGCCCGCGCCCGGCCCCGTACCGTGGCCCGACCCCGTACCGCGCCCCGCCCCGTAGCGCCGCCGGCCGGGGCCCGCAACGGCGCGTCCCCCGCCCCCGTACGGCGGGACGGGGGTTCATCAGCCGCTTTCCCGGGCGTAACGCCCGATCCGCCATTAGCGTAGCGATTGCGACACCGACCGTATCCGTACGCATGGGAGGACCCGGCGCCATGGCCCCATACGCGGAGGGCGTGCCCTGTTGGGCCGATGCCATGCTCCCGGACCTGGAGGCGGGCAAGCGCTTCTACGGCGAGCTGTTCGGCTGGACGTTCGGGGAGTCCGAGCGGCGGCACGGCTACTACACGACCGCGCTGCGCGGCCCGCGCAAGGTCGCGGCCCTGATGCCCAAGCAGGACGGGCGGATGCCCACCGTGTGGGGGGTGTACTTCGCCACCGCGAACATCCGGGCGACGGTCGGCCGCATCCGGGAGGCCGGCGGCCAGGTCATCACCAACCCGATGGAGGTCGGCGAGTTCGGCAGCCTGGCGGTGGCCATGGACCCCGGCGGGGCGGTGTTCGGGCTGTGGCAGGCGGGCACCCACGAGGGGTTCGAGGTGCAGCGGGAGCCCGGCAGCTATGTGTGGACGGAGGTCTACACCCGCGCCAAGGACTCCGTCGACGCCTTCTACCGGGAGATCTTCGGCTATGTGGGCCAGGACGCCGGCGAGGACGGCTTCGACTTCGCCATGTGGTCGCCGGCCGGTTCCCGGCCGGGGCCGGACACGGCGGTCTGCGGCCGCGGGGTGATCGACGAGAGCTTCCCCGAGGCGATGCCCTCGCACTTCCTCGTCTACTTCGCGGTGGAGGACTGCGACGAGGCGGTGCGCACCACGCTCCGGCTCGGCGGCCGGACGGTGAGCGAACCGGAGAACACCCCGTACGGCAGATTCGCCATCCTCGTCGACAACCAGGGCGCGAGCTTCGCGGTCATCGACACCGTGGACTGAAGGGGGATGGGAGCGGTGGGGGACGGTGTCATCCGGCGCGATGGTGGGAGGGTGGCGTCACCCGGCGTGCCGGTGGGAGGGCGGGGTGACCCAGCGCACCGGCTGCCCGGTGACGGCGGCGATCGCCTCGTACGCCCCGTCGTGGTGGAGCACGGCCGCGCCGTGGTGCTCGGCGGTCGCGGCGACGACCAGGGCCGCCAGCGGCACGGCCCGCGCGGCGGCGGGGCCGTGCCGGAGCAGCAGCCGACGGCGGACGCGGGCGGCGCGCCGCCAGCACGCGTCCGGTGTGGTCAGCCGGTCGAAGCCGCGCAGCAGGGCGAGGGCGCGGTCGGCGTCCTCGGGGGTGCGGGCGCCGTGCAGCAGCTCCGTCTCGACGGCGCCGCAGACGGCCAGCAGACCCCGGTCGGAGAGGTCGTCCAGCACGGCCGCCGCGACGGGTTCGCCGCGGCGGGCGGCGAACGCGGAGGGGTCGACGAGGAAGCGGAAGCTCACGCCGGGCGGCGGTGTCACGCCGACGCGCCCGGCCCGTCCGACGCCCGTGGCCGGTCCGACGTGCCCGGCCCGTCCGGCGCGGGGGCCGCCGCCGGGGCGTCGAGGTCGGGCAGGCCGCCCTCGTCCAGCCAGGCGAAGAACCGCTGGCGCCGGCGCCGCCGGACCGCGTCCTCCAGGGCTGCGTTCACCGTGGCGACCTTGGTCGTCGTACCGAAGATCTTCGCCGCCTCGGCGAGCATCTCGTCATTGAGATCGATGACGGTCCGTGCCATGCGCCCTCCCCGGAGCGAGCCGGTCGGATCACTCCGATGATATCGAGATAGGAGAAGATAGATATCCCTCGAAAGGGTGATGAGAGGGGGCGCGGACCGAGCCGGACTCGTCTGCGTACATACCGGTGACACCCCGATCCGCCCCCGGGTTCGCAACCGCCGCCTTCGCCAGGAAGAATCAGGTTCCGTACCCCCGGACGGTAGGTGGTGAGACGCTGCACGGGGCGACGTCGTGAATACGCCCCTACGGGGAGGTGGCAGGCAAGTGGTGGAGCAGCTGACCCAGCACGACCCGAGGCGGATCGGGCCGTTCGAGGTGCTCGGCCGACTCGGTGCCGGTGGCATGGGGCTGGTCTATCTCGCCCGGTCGGCGTCGGGCCGGCGGGTGGCGATCAAGACGGTGCGCACGGAGCTCGCCGAGGACCAGCTGTTCCGGGTCCGCTTCACCCGCGAGGTGGAGGCCGCCCGCGCGGTCAGCGGCTTCTACACCGCCGCCGTCGTGGACGCCGACCCGCGGGCCGCCGTGCCGTGGCTGGCCACCGCGTACGTCCCCGCGCCCTCGCTGGAGGAGATCGTCCACGAGTGCGGCCCGCTGCCCGCGCAGGCGGTCCGCTGGCTCGCCGCGGGCATCGCCGAGGCCCTGCAGTCCATCCACGGCGCCGGGCTGGTGCACCGCGATCTGAAGCCCTCCAACGTCCTTGTCGTCGAGGACGGCCCCCGCGTGATCGACTTCGGGATCGCGTCCGGGGTCTCCAACACCCGGCTGACCATGACCAATGTCGCCGTGGGCACCCCCGCGTACATGTCCCCCGAGCAGGCGCGGGACTCGCGCAGCGTCACCGGCGCCAGCGATGTGTTCTCGCTCGGCTCCACCCTCGTCTTCGCCGCCACCGGTCACGCCCCCTTCCACGGGGCCAACCCGGTGGAGACGGTCTTCATGCTGCTGCGCGAGGGGCCCGACCTGGAAGGGCTCCCGACCGAGCTGCGGCCGCTCATCGAGTCCTGCATGCAGATGACCGCCGAGCACCGGCCCAGCCCGGCCGATCTCCAGGCGCAGCTGGCGCCGCATCTGTTCGCCTCCGACGCGGAGGACAGCGGTTCCGCCTCGGCCTGGCTGCCCGGCCGGGCCGTCTCGATGATCGAACAGCGGCGCGGGGGCCGTACGACCGGTTCGCCCCGGGCCGCGGGTGCGGGTGCGGGTATGGGTGCGGGCGTGGGTGGTGCGGGTGGCGCGGGCGCCGGTGCGCGCGCCGGCGCC